>NZ_JBQHUB010000034.1:0-33618 GCF_052065415.1 Pseudoflavonifractor sp. HCP28S3_F10
GCCGCAGCAGCCGGACACACACACCCCCCCCCCCAACCCAACCCCCCCCTAGCACAACACCCCCCCCCCCCCCCCCCCCCCCCCCCCCCCCCCCCCCCCCCCCCCCCCCCCCCCCCCCCCCCCCCCCGCGGTCGGCTGACAGGTTTATTCCTCCCCGTCCCAAAGGTCAAAGATGACGCGTGCGGTAAAGAGGTCGGCGTCGGTGGTCACCTGGAAAGAACCTCCGCAGGCCCGGGTAAAGCTGTCCGCAATGGCAAGGCCCAGGCCGCTGCCGCCGTCGGTGCGGCTCTCGTCCCCCCGGACGAAGCGGGCGGTGAAGTCCACCCCCCGGGGCAGCTCATCCCGGGAGATGTTCTGGATACGGGCCGTGGCCTTTCCCTCCCCGCATGTCAGGGATACATAGACCCGGGAACCCTCCAGGGCGTATTTCAGGGTGTTCTGGATCAGGTTCTGGAACACCCGGTACAGCCGGTCCCCGTCGGCCCGGATGAATACCGCCTCCCCGGGCAGCTCCACCCGGAAGCACAGCCCGCTCTCCTCGATGGGCTCGGACTGGTCGGCCAGGGTCTGCCGCAGCAGCTTGGCCAGATCCAGGCGCTCCCACTTGATATTCAGCTCCCCGGAGGCGGCCTTGCTCACCTCAAAGACCTCCTGCACCATGTTTCCCAGCCGCTGGGCCTTTTCATTCAGGATGGTCACATAGTCCCGGGCGGCGGGAGGCAGCTCCTCCCTGGAGAGCAGGTCGGCATAGCTGAGGATGGAGGTCAGCGGCGTTTTGAGGTCGTGAGAGACGTTGGCGATGAGCTCCACCTTCATCCGCTCGCTGCGGGTCCGGTCCTCCACCGCCCGCTGGACGCCCGATTGGATGTCCCGCAGAGCCTCCGACATCTCCCACAGGTCCCGGTCCTGAACAATGCGCTCCCCAGTCCAGCTCTCTCCGTCCCGGATGGCCTCCGCCTGACCGGAGAGCGTTCCGATATCCTCGGCCAGCGCCCGCTGATCCCGCCAGAACAGGAACAGGAAGGCTCCTGCCCCGAGAAATACCGCGCCGGCCACCAGGAACAGGAGCAGGGGCCGCCTCCCGCCATACCAGATCAATCCGAAGGACAAAACGCACAGCGTCAGGAAGCCTGCCGCCGCCAGCAGCAGGCAGAGCCCCAGAACAAAGACCGCCAGGCTGCGCCGGACCAGCCGCTTCTGCACCGGGAGCTTCAGCTCCGCCGCCCGCAGGTTCCGGTATACCCAGCCGCAGAAGCTGCCCCTCCGCAGACGGCCCCAGTTCCGGATCAGGTCGTTGCAATAGACCGCCAGGAGCCACAGGCCCAGCAGCACCATAAGCAGATGCCACCTGGTTCTCCAGCCGCTTATCAGCCGGATCGTACCCATAGCCATACTGTACAGCAGGCCCAACAGCAGCATCAGCTTGATTTCCAGCCATACGTGGCCTGTGAACCGCCCAACGGCTGCCCAAGCCATGCTCAGCCACCGCCGCCACAGAACGCTCCACAGCACCAGCAGAGCGCCCAGGGCAAGGAGAACGGCAAACACGCAGGTTATGGTTCTCAGGTCCTTCAGATAGTCGGCCACATAGTACATCCCGGAGTACATCCCGTAGTCCACCGGTTCTTCTGCCGCCGCCAGCCACACCGTCACATCGGTCCATTCCTTCTCATTCCACGCCGTAAGACCCAGGAACGTCCCCGTATCCCGATTGGCGTAGCCGGGCAGGTTCCACTGGTCCCGCTCTCCCCGGTAAATGCCGTTTCCGTAGACATCCGTCTCCTCGCCGTCTCTCCAGATGTGCACCAGGCCGTTCCGGTAGAGCAGGTAGAAGTTATAGCCCGTCAGCTTCCTGTCAGACAGCTCCCCCTCACCGCTGCGAAGATTGCCGGCCAGTACCCTGCCGCCCTTGCAGACCTCATAGCGGACATTCATGTCCTGCACCAGTTCCTGCCCTTCCCGGCCCGGCCCTGACACGACCACATCCATCAGGCTGCGCAGATACCAGGAGATCTGATTGCGGAAGCTTTCGCTCTCCTGATAGCTGTCCCGAAAGGCGTCCGTCATATCTCCGGGTCCGTAGCTCAGCATATAATATCCGACCAGGCCGCTTGCGATGACCGTCAGGTTGAGCCCCAGGAAGAGGGCCAGAAGGCTGACAATGCACTTAGCGTTTTTCCATTTTGTATCCAATGCCCCACACCACCTTTAAGTATTCCGGTTCTTTTGGGTTGAGCTCGATCTTCTCGCGTATGTGCCGGATGTGGACCATCACTGTGTTCTCGACGGCGTATGCCGCCTCGTCCTCCCAGACCCGGCGGTAGATCTCCTCCGCCGGGAATACCCGGCCCAGATTGCGCATGAACAGATCCACGATCCTGGTCTCGGTGGCGGTGAGGCGCACCGGCTCCCCGTCGGCCAGCAGCTGCAGCTCCTCCGGGCGGTAGCACAGGCGGCCCGAGCGGATCTCGCTCCCCCGGCCCTCGGCGTTCATGTCGCCCAGACTGGTATACCGCCGCAGCTGGCTACGCACCCGGGCCGCCAGCTCCTGGGGGTGGTAGGGCTTGGTCACATAATCATCCGCCCCCATGGAGAGACCCAGGATCTTGTCGCTGTCCTCGCTCTTGGCAGAGAGCACGATGATAGGCACGTTGCGCCGCTCCCGGATCTTCATCAGGGCCGAAAGCCCATCCAGCCGGGGCATCATCACATCCAGGATAATGAGCTGGACCGGACGCTCCGCCGCCAGCTCCAGGGCTTCCAGGCCGTTATAGGCCTTCAGGACCTGATAGCCCTCCTTCTCCAGCAGGATGGCAATGGCGTTGACGATCTCACGGTCGTCATCCACCACCAGCACACATGCGCGCATGGGATCGACCTCCTTTTCTGCTTCCCAGTGTACCGTCTGATCCTTATAAGACGGCGGGGTAAATTCTTAGGAAATTCTTAACGTTCCGCCCGATGGTTTTTTCCATCATATCATCCGTACAGGCAAAAAACAATCTCCGCCTCCACAGCAAAAAAACGGGGCTGCCGCACCTGCGGCAGCCCCGCTCCGGGGTCTCTCTTTGTGATCTTCAGTCGGCAAACAGCGGCGTGGAGAGATAGCGGTCGCCAGTATCGGGCAGGAGGGCCACGATGGTCTTTCCCTTGTTCTCCGGCCGTTTGGCAAGCTGGATGGCCGCCCATACGGCGGCGCCGGAGGAGATGCCTACCAGCACGCCCTCCCGCTTGCCCACCAGCTTTCCGGCGGCAAAGGCATCATCGTTCTCCACGGCGATGACCTCATCGTAGACGGCGGTGTTCAGCACATCGGGAACGAAGCCGGCGCCGATGCCCTGGATCTTGTGAGCGCCCGCGGTGCCCTTGCTGAGGACAGGAGAGGAGGCGGGCTCTACAGCCACCACCTTCACGCCGGGGTTCTGGCTCTTCAGATACTCACCCACACCGGTGACGGTGCCGCCGGTGCCTACGCCTGCCACGAAGATATCCACCTTGCCGTCGGTATCCCACCAGATCTCCGGGCCGGTGGTAGTCCGGTGGACGGCAGGGTTGGCGGGATTTACAAACTGTCCGGGGATAAAGCTGTTTGGGATCTCCTGCGCCAGCTCGTCGGCCTTGGCAATGGCGCCCTTCATGCCCTTGGCCCCCTCGGTAAGGACCAGCTCAGCGCCGTAGGCTTTCATGATCTGACGGCGCTCCACGCTCATGGTCTCGGGCATGACGATGATGATGCGGTAGCCCCGGGCGGCGGCCACGCTGGCCAGGCCAATGCCGGTATTGCCGGAGGTGGGCTCGATGATGACGGAACCGGGCTTCAGCAGGCCCTTTTCCTCCGCATCGTCGATCATGGCCTTGGCGATACGGTCCTTGACGGAGCCGGCGGGATTGAAGTATTCCAGCTTGCCCAGGATCCTGGCCTCCAGGCCCTCCTCCTTCTCAATGTGGACCAGCTCCAGCAGAGGGGTCTTTCCGATCAGCTGGTCGGCGGATGTATAGATGTTGCTCATGATCAATTCCTCCTAAAATGTCGTTGTTGTGATCGCAGGGACTGTGGAACGATTTCAACAACGGCAACATCGGAACTGCGTCCTGTCTCTCTTCATATAATACCAACCTTTCAAGTAGGTTAATGTGGATTATAAACCAACACACCTCCATTGTCAATAGGATACGGCAAAAATTTTCCGTTGATTTCCTATTAACCATGTTGTATAATAGGTTTATTAGATCCTGAATGGTTGGATGGGGTGATAGGATTTGCTGATCTCAACAAAGGGCCGCTATGCGCTGCGGGTTATGATCGACCTGGCAGAGCATCAGACTGATGGGTTCATTCCCCTCAAGGTCATCGCGGAACGGCAGGATATCTCGGAAAAATATCTGGAGAGCATCATCAAGCTGCTGGTAAAGGCCAGGCTTTTGACCGGCCTTCGGGGCAAGGGCGGCGGATACCGGCTGACCATGGCGCCCGAACAGTATACGGTGGGGGATATCCTGCGTCTGACGGAAGAGTCTCTTGCCCCGGTATCCTGTATTGAACGGGGCGTGGATTCCTGCCCCCGGGCCGCTGAGTGCCGCACCCTCTCCATGTGGCAGGGCCTGGCCGGCGTCATCAACGAGTATCTGGACAATATTACCATCGCTGATCTGATGCAGCCGGGCGCCGCAGGCGATTATTATGTGATATGACCGTAAACGGTGGGACGGAGCAATGCTCCGTCCCACCGTTCTTTATTCTGCCGCCGCCTGTCCTGTTCCAAACAGATCATGGCTCATGGCAGCGCCTATTCTTCGATCCCCTGGATCTCCAGCCAGTCCACCGCCTCCTGCCCCCGGGCGGTCAGAGCCATACTGCCCCTGAGAAGTCCCGGCTCATAGCCCTTATAATCGAAATTGGACAGGGGCATATCATAATCCAGCCGAATCAGCCGCTTTTGGCTCAACGCGGCGATGACGGCGCCCAGCGCCCCGATGGAAGAAAGCCCTTCTTCCAGACAGACCGGCGTCTCGGAACCGGGCTGCCGCGCCACCGGGAGAAACGGGACCTGAGCGAAGCGGCGCAGCAGCTCGATCTCCCCCTGTGTCAGTTCCAGCGCCCCACCGCAGCCGCTGCAGATGCCGCAATTGCCGCCGCAGCACCCCTGTCCGCAGCCCGTCATGGTATCATTGTTCAACTGCTCACCTCCATTCAGCCATTCTCCGGCAGTACGTCACAGATCGTACCGCCGCCCACCACCACATCGCCGTCGTACAGCACCACCGCCTGCCCAACGGTCACGGCCCGCTGGGGCCGGTCGAATGTCAGGCGCACCCGGCCGTCCCCCTCCGGCGCGGCCACGGCCCACTGCTCCGCTTGGTGATACCGGGTCCTGGCCTTGACGCGCACGGGGCCCTCCAGTGCCGGGATGGAAATCCAATTCATATCCTCCGCAAGCAGCACCCGGGTATACAGAGTCTCCTCCGGCCCCACGGTAATAGTATTGGCCGCCATATCCTTGCCGCAGACATATACCCGCTCGCCCATGGCCAGCCCCAGGCCCTTCCGCTGTCCCAGGGTATAGCCCACGGCGCCCCGGTGCCGGCCCACAGTCCGGCCCTCCCGGTCCAGGAAGTCGCCTGCCGGGTAGCGCTTTCCCGTATACCGCTCCATAAATCCCACATAGTCGCCGTCCGGAACGAAGCAGATATCCTGACTGTCCCGCTTGCGGGCATTGCACAGCCCCAGGCGCTCCGCAATCTCCCGTGTCTCCGCCTTGGTCCTGTCCCCCATGGGAAACCGGATGCGGGAGAGCTGTTCCTGCGTCAGCATATACAGGACGTAGCTCTGGTCCTTGCCGGCGTCCAGCGCCTTTTTCAGCAGATACCGCCCGGCGCCGGGGTCATATTCAATGCGGGCATAATGGCCCGTCACTACATAGTCCAGTCCCCTCTCGTCCGCGTACCGGAGCAGACGGTCGAACTTCATATAGCGGTTGCAGTCGATGCAAGGGTTGGGCGTGCCTCCCGCCTCATAAGTCCGGATGAATTTACCGATGATCTGTTCCCTGAAATCCGCGGTGAAGTCCAGTACCTCGTATGGGATATCCAGCTGGAAGGCCACTTCACTGGCGTCATCGATATCACGCTGGGAGCAGCAGGTGTGGAACCGGCTCAGGCCGATATCCTCGTTCCGGTAGAGCCGCATGGTGATCCCTTCGCAGCGGCAGCCCTGCCGGAGCATGAGCCACGCCGCTACCGAGCTGTCCACGCCGCCGCTCATGGCGATCAGTGCGCTCTTCTCCCTATTCTCCCACATCTTCGATCAACACCTTCATTTTACCGCCGCAGACCATGCCCTCTTCCGCCGCCACATCGTTGCTCATATCCACCGTCACACAGCGCCGCTGTCCGGTGCCGATCAGGCGGTAGGCATCTTTCAGCACGGCGTTTTCGCTGCACCCTCCGCCGATGGTGCCCACCGTCCGGAAGTTTTGGCCCACCGCCATCATGGCCCCCGGCTTTACCGGCGTGGACCCGCTGGCGGCATAGACAGTCAGCAGCGCCTTGGGGGCCGGGTCCCGGGCCAGGAATTCCAGCAGGGGCAGATCGATATCCTGGGTGGTGAGGGTCGTCTCCCTGGAGCGGCGGGGCGTATCCTTTCTGCGGCACTCTATCAGCTCCGCTGCGATGGACACGGCGATCTCCCGGACCGTCAGCGCATTGATGGCCACCCCGATGGGGGCGTGGACCTGGTCCAGCAAAGTCCGGGAAAAGCCCTCCTCCTCCAGGAGCCGAAACAACCCGGCCACCCGTCGCCTGGATCCGATCATCCCCAGGTAGTAGGGAAACGTGCCGGACAGCAGGATGCGCAGGCAGTCCGCATCGTAGCGGTGCCCCCGGGTGATAACGGCCATATAATCCGTTTCACGGACCTTCAGCACCTCCAGGGCATGGGGGAAGGAATCGCAGAGCACCTCCCTGGCCTCCGGAAAGCGGGTGCGGTTGGCGAAGGAGGGGCGGTCGTCCACCACCGTCACTGCAAATCCCAGGTCGGCGCCGTACCGGCACAGCGGCTGGGCGATATGGCCGCCGCCCAGCAGGATCAGGCGCTCCTCCGGGCAAAAGCGGCGGACATACGCGGTCCCCTCCGCTTCAAAGGTCAGGGACGCCGGCGTTCCCGCCAGGGCCGCCTGATAGATGGCTTCAAACCGCTCGGACATGGCAGTTTTCTCCTTTCCGGCACGCAATTGCCTGTTCCGGCACGTCCGGAGCCTCCAGAACATCGGCGATAAACTGCGCAATATCGGTGATCAGCCCGGTGCGGACGCCCAGAAGGCCGTGTCCCGCGGGATAGGTCACAAACCGCCGCACCGCACGGCTCTCATGGCTCAGCAGCCGCTCCCAGAGGGGCGCGAACATCAGCTCCGCCGGAGCACAGTCGTCCATGGCTCCCGCCGCGCACAGCAGATTCTGATCCTTCAGCGCATCGAAGGCGTTTTCATAACAGAACATCTCCATATGTGCCATGATGTCCTGAAACAGCGCGTCTATCCCTCCGCTGCGCAGAACTGCACCCTGTTCCAAGAGCCGGCGGAGCCGCTGGGGCTCACCGTCCCGGACATACCTGGTGGGATCAAAGGGCGTCATCAGAACGAGCCCCCGCAGCCAGGGCAGTTCACGGGCAGCGCTGAGCACCGTGTTGCCCCCCATGCTGTGACCAATGAAGAACACGGCGCCCGGATCGGTGCGATATTTCCCGCAAAACGCCTCGCTCCGGACATAATCGGCCACCGCCAGCGCATCCTCCACACAGCTGGAGATCCGATACTCGCCCTGGCTGCCCCACGCGCCCCGATGATGGGGAGTCAGTACCACGCAGCCTGCACGGCACAGGGCATGGGCAATATCGTCATTCCGGGCAGAACCGGGAAAGCCATGGAACAGGACCACACAGGGCCGGGGACCACAAACCCCTCCGTCCGGCCACATCACCTGGCCGTACAGATGACAGCCCCCGCTGATAATATCCAGAAGCTCGTAATCCGCCGCCTCCATGCCGGCAGGGCAGGACCTGTCCCGAAACAGATACTGAAGCTGGAGCTGTGACATCGGACCGCCTCCATCATTTTAATATATTTTCCTACTATGTAAATATGTTTATCAGTATAGCAACCATTTGCTCCTGCGTCAATGGGTAATCTATCCGAAAATACGCCCCGCTTTAGTCTCTCTGCCCGGCAGACCACCCGACGATCTCTCCACTACATAAAAAAGAGCCCATGGCAGTGTGCCATGGGCTCTTTTCGGGTCACGGGACAGGACAGAGGGGGCTGAATTACTTCAGCTCCACCTTGCCGCCGGCCTCCTCGATCTTCTTCTTCAGCTCCTCGGCCTCGTCCTTGCTGACGGCCTCCTTCAGGGTCTTGGGAGCGCCCTCGACCATAGCCTTGGCGTCAGCCAGGCCCAGGCCGGTGATCTCGCGGACGACCTTGATGACCTTGATCTTGGCGGCGGCGTCGAAGCCGGCCAGAACCACGTCGAACTCGGTCTTCTCCTCAGCAGCGGGAGCGGCAGCGCCGCCAGCGGCGGGAGCGGCCATAGCGGCGGCGGAAACGCCGAACTCGTCCTCCAGAGCGTGCACCAGCTCGGACAGCTCCAGAACAGTCAGGCCCTTAACCTCTTCAATCAAAGCAGTGATCTTCTCGCTAGCCATGATAAGATACCTCCTAAATCATGATAAAATATAGTAGTTGTTTAGATTCCCTTCCGGGATATCATTCATGCGCCGATCGGCGCTGGGGTACGCTGATTACTCCGCAGCGGGAGCTTCCTCGGCGGCGGGGGCCTCGACGAAGCCGCCCTTCTCCTCGGCGATGGCCTTCAGGACGATGGCCAGGCTGGTGATAGGGGCCAGCATGGTACCCAGGACCTGGGCCTGCAGCACTTCCTTGGAAGGCAGCTCAGCCAGAGCGTTGATCTCGTCCAGGGACAGGACCTTGCCGTCCATGAAGCCGGCCTTGATGGTGAACTTCTCGCCGTTGAACTGCTTGGCAAACTTGGCGATGACACGCATGGGAGCGATGGGATCACCATGGCTCAGGGCCATAGAAGTGGTGCCGTTGAGAACGGAATCCATCTCCTCCAGACCCACGTTGTTGATGGCGAAGCGCACCAGGGTGTTCTTCACGACAGCGTAGTCCAGCTCGTTCTTGCGGCACTCGGCGCGCAGGGCGGTATCCTGGGCAACGGTGATACCCTTATAATCCACCAGAACACCGCTGGCAGCGGTCTTCAGCTTCTCAGTCAGCTCGGCAACAATGGCCTGCTTCTCACTCAGAACCTTAGCGTTAGGCATGTGGGATTCACCTCCATTGAAATAAAAAATGCTATTTCCATGCTCAAAGCACGAAAACAGCACAAGAAAGCAAATTCTGTTACTGCATTCTCGGTAGGGCTTACGGATGCCTACTGTCTTTGAACACGAGAAATATTATATCAGCCCGGACAGGCCATGTCAAGCATGACCTGCCCGGAATTGATATTTTTTGTCGCGCCCGCGGGGGATGGCTTCCCTTCGTCTCAGGCTCGAAACAGGCCCGCTCACGCGGTCCCTCGGTTTCTCCCCTTCGCTCCGGTCCATCCGCCCTGCTCACGACGGCTCGGCGCTTCTAATCAAATCAGCTTGGCGGCGTTGATCTTCACGCCGGGGCCCATGGTGGTGGCGGTCACGCAGCTGCGGACATACTGGCCCTTGGCAGCGGCGGGCTTGGCCTTGATGATGGCGCCCATGAGGGCGTTGAAGTTCTCGGTCAGCTTCTCGGCGCCGAAGGACACCTTGCCGATGGGGCAGTGGATGATGTTGGTCTTGTCCAGACGATACTCCACCTTACCGGCCTTGATCTCCTTGACGGCCTGCGCCACATTGGGAGTGACGGTGCCGGCCTTGGGGGAGGGCATCAGGCCCTTGGGGCCCAGGACCTTACCGAGGCGGCCCACAACGCCCATCATGTCGGGGCTGGCCACGACCACATCATAGTCAAACCAGTTCTCCTGCTGGATCTTCTGCACCAGATCCATCTCGCCGACGAAATCAGCGCCGGCCTCCTTGGCGGCCTCAGCCTTGTCGCCCTTGGCAAAGACCAGCACGCGCTGGGTCTTGCCGGTGCCATGGGGCAGGACGATGGCGCCGCGGACCTGCTGGTCGGCGTGACGGGAGTCAACGCCCAGCTTCACGTGCAGCTCGACGGTCTCGTCAAACTTGGCGGTGGCGGTCTTCACCACCAGATCCATGGCCTCGGGAGCGTCATAGAGAGTGCCCTTCTCGATCTTCTTGGCGCTCTCGGTATATTTCTTACCTCTAAACATTCCTTATACCCTCCTTCGCCTTAGTCGCCCACCACGATGCCCATGGAGCGGGCAGTGCCGGCGATCATGCTCATGGCGGACTCGATGCTGGACGCGTTCAGGTCGGGCATCTTGGTCTCCGCGATCTTGCGGACGTCCTCTTTGCTGATGGTGGCGACCTTGGTCTTGTTGGGCACGCCGGAACCAGACTCGATGTTGCAGGCCTTCTTGATGAGGACGGCGGCGGGAGGGGTCTTGGTGATGAAGGAGAAGGAGCGGTCGGCGTACACGGTGATGACCACGGGGATGATCATGCCCACGTCATTCTTGGTGCGCTCGTTGAACTCCTTGGTGAAGGCGGCGATATTCACGCCATGCTGGCCGAGGGCGGGGCCCACAGGGGGAGCGGGAGTCGCCTTGCCGGCAGGGATCTGCAGTTTGACGTAACCAGTAACTTTCTGTGCCATTTGAAACAGCACCTCCTACGAAAAATGTGGTTGAGACGGAATTTGTTCAATTCCTCCCACGTGCGGGGAACGGGCTTCTCGCCCGGATCAGTCGACCGGCTCTACCTGATCGAGCTCCAGCTCGACGGGAGTCTCACGGCCGAAGAGTTCAACGACCACGCGCACCTTGCCGTGCTCCAGGTCGATCTCATCGACCGTGCCCAGGAAGGACTCCAGCGCGCCCTCGTTGATCTTGACGCGGACGCCCACCTGATAGCCGACCACGATCTCTTTCTTCTCCATGCCCATGGAGATCACTTCCTCGTCAGTAAGAGGAATGGGCTCGGTGCCGGAGCCAACGAACCCTGTCACACCGCGGACGTTGCGCACCAGGTGCCAGGTGTCGTCCGTTTTGACCATTTTCACCATCACATAGCCGGGGTAAGCCTTGCGGTCCACCGTTTTGGGGCCATTGGGGGTGGGCTCGGTGACCGTTTCCATGGGGATATTCACCTCGTGGATCAGGTCGCGCATACCGCGGTTGTCCACCGCCTTCTCAATGGCGGCGGCCACGGCGTTCTCATAGCCGGAATAGGTATGCACAACATACCATTTCGCGTTCTCTGCCATGGTCTGACGCCCCTTAACCCTTGAACAGGCTCAGCAGCGCATTGATCACGGCGTCGGCCAGGGTATCGAAGAGCCAGATGCAGATGCCCACGACGATACAGCAGACAATGACGATGACGGTGTTGTTAATCGTCTGCTTCTTGGTGGGCCACTGGACCTTCTTCAGTTCGGCCTTCATCTCCCGGATCCACTTGCCGGCGCGCGCGAAGAAGCCGGGCTTGGACTTCTTGTCCTTCTTGGCCTTATCCGCCTTATCGGTCTTGACCGCCTTCTCGGCGCTCTGCTCGATCTTCTCGTTTTCAGGCATTCGGTACACCCTTCTTTCTTGTCAGGCTCACGCCTTCATTACTTGGTCTCGTTGTGGACCGTGTGCTTCCTGCAGAAGGGGCAATACTTGTTCAGCTCCAGACGGTCGGGAGTATTCTTCTTGTTCTTGTTGGTGTTGTAGTTCCTCTGCTTGCACTCGGAGCAACGGAGGGTGATCTTCACCCGGGAACCAGCCTTTGCCATGTGTTCGGCACCTCCTTCAATAGTTGGCCATGTTTCGGACACAAAAAATGCCAGACACGGCCTGAGCCGAATCCAGCAACGCGGGCGCAGTACGCCCCTATCGTCACGGTGCGGATCCGGCATGTCTGCCTCCCTATGTCCTCGCGGTGAGGGGAGGGTTTCATGCCCGTCACACCGTAAAAACGCGCACAAAAAAAGAGCCCTCTTCATAGGTGCTTTCAGTTTAACATTTCCAGTCTAAAATGTCAAGTACTTTTTGATTTCTTTTCCGGTATATTGACTTTCTCTCCGCCGCACCGGATAATAGCAAAGGAAAAGGAGGATGGACATGCGCATCATGGCAATCGACTACGGCGACGCCCGCACCGGCATCGCCATCTCTGACGCCACCGGCCTGCTGGCCGGCTTCACCACCGTCATCCACAGCCGGAAGAGCGACGCCGTGGCCCAGGAGATCCGGGATCTCATCGCCGCCCACGGTGTGGACGAGCTGGTGATGGGCTTTCCCCGGAACATGGACGGCACCGAGGGCCCCAGGGCCCAGCTCTACCGGGAATTTGCCCGGCAGCTGGAGGAGGTCACCGGTCTCTCCCCCACCCTGTGGGACGAGCGCCGCACCACGGTGGAAGCCCACAGCATCCTGCACGCCGGCGGCAAAAAAATGAAAGCACACAAAAAGAATGTAGACGCTGTGGCCGCCTCCCTCATTCTGGAGGGTTATCTCACCCGCCGCCGGATGGGCGGTCAGCAGCCCCCGTCTCCACCATCCATCTGAACGATCAGGAGGTATTCGCTTATGAGCAAAGCTGCCATCACACTCAATGTCATCTACACCGTGGAGCCCGGCCGGCGGGAGGACTTTCTCCGCGCCCTGGCGGAAAACGGCGTCCTGAGCCGGGTACGCCAGGAGGCGGGCTGCCTCCAGTACGAGCTCTTCTCCGCCGTGGAGTCCCCGGACCGTCTGGTCCTGGTGGAGCAGTGGGACAGCCAGGCCCACATGGAGGCCCATCTGGCCGGCCCCCATTTCAAGACCATGCAGACCATTGAGAGCGCCCATGTGACTGGGGTGGACGTGCGGAAATTCCCGGACTAACGCTCCCCCTTCCGGAAAAGCTCCCGCAGGCCGATGCAGATCAGGAACACGCCAAAGCACCGGCGCAGCAGCTCCACATCCACGGCAGTGGCCGCCCAGGCGGCCGCCGCCGTCCCCGCCAACCCGGCCGCAATGGCCGGGAGGGCGGTTTTTTTGTCGATATAGCCGTTTTTGAAATGGGCGGGCAGGGCCATGGCAGCGGCGGGCAGAAAGTACAGGAGGTTCACCCCCTGGGCCAGGTCCTGGGGCACTCCCGCAAAGGCCGTCATCCAGATGAGCAGCAGGGTCCCCCCACCCACGCCGAAGCCGGACAGGATCCCCGTCACAGCACCGGCCAGCACCGCGGTGAGCCACTCCATCAGAACAGCAGCGACTTCACGCCGCCGTAGAGGATGAACAGCGCAAAGGCCCGCCGCAGCCACACCATGTTGACGCCCTTGAACAGCTTTCCGCCCAGCCAGCCCCCCGCCAGCCCGCCGATCAGATAGGGCAGAGCCAGCATCAGATCAAGCCCGCCCCGGAACCAGTAGATCACCGACGAGAGGACGCACAGGGGCAATATCACCGCCACCGAGGTGGCAAAGGCCCGCCGCTGGTCCAGAGCGCACTTTCCGGTCAAAAGCGGCACCAGGATCATCCCGCCGCCCCCGCCGAAAAAGCCGTTGGCCAGCCCGGCGGCAGCCCCCGCTGCGGCGGGAGCCATCCATTCCCGTTTTCCCGTTCCCTTAGTCACAGAACATCCCTCCATCGGCTTTAGTCTGCCAGCGGAGGGATGTTTTTATTCCAGTATATCCGGATCTTGCTAGTCATTTCATGCCGGACAGAGTCCGGATCACGTCTCCCGCCATCATCAGCCCGGCACAGGAGGGCACCCAAGCCACACTGGCCGGAACGCTCCGGCGGCCCGGGGGCGGGACCTCCCGGCTCTGGTCGGTCCTGGTAGGCAGCTCCGGCGACCAGATCACCCGGTGGTGAAGGATGCCCCGATTGCGCAGTTCCTTGCGCACCACCCTTGCCAGCGGACAGCCCTCCGTTTTGGAGATGTCGGTGATGCGGAACTGAGTGGGGTCCAGCTTGTTCCCTGTGCCCAGGGCGGACAGGATGGGCACCCCCCGCTCCAGCGCCGTCTGGATCAGATCCAGCTTGCAGGAGACGATATCGATGGCGTCCAGGATATAGTCATACCGCGCAGTGAAAAACTTCTCCCGGTTCCCGGGCTCATAGCGGGCGGCCAGCGGCGTCACCCGGCACTCCGGGTTGATGTCCTTCACCCGGTCAGCCATTGCCCGGGCCTTTGGCTGTCCCAGGGTGGAATGGAGGGCTCCCAGCTGCCGGTTCAGATTGGTCAGGCTCACATCGTCGTGGTCCACCAGGGTCAGCGCGCCCACCCCGGAACGGGCCAGGGCCTCCACCGCCCAGCTCCCCACGCCGCCAAGACCGAACACCGCCACATGGCTGCGGGCCAGCCGTTCCATGGCCTCCTCCCCCAGCATCATGCCGGTACGCAGAAATTGCTCATCCATATCGGTCTCTCCTTCCATGCGCCATATAAAAACGGGCGGGGCGCCGCCCCGCCCGTTTCAGGCGTCTGTATGTGTTCAGCCAACGTAACGCAGGCCGGAGCCCTCGGTGGCCTCATAGCCCTCCTGCAGGCCCTCCAGCCAGGTCTGGAGGTCGGCGCTGCGCAGCGCGTTCTCCGCCGTGTACTTCCACTGGGTAGGACCGGCCTTATCCAGGTACATCACATGCCAGCCCTGCTGACCGGACTGGGTATTCTCCACCAGGCCGGTATCGCCCTCCTTGCGGCCATCCGCAAAGATCCAGTTGATGAAATCGGTGAAGAAGCCGGTGCTGCGGGTCACGTTCTCATACAGGCCTCCGTTGTCTTTGGAGCCGGGATCCTCAGAATTGGCCTTGGCCAGTTCGCCGAAGGCCTCGCCGGTCTTGTCACCGGCGTTGAACTCGTCCAGAATGCTCTGAGCCTTCGCCTTGGCGGCGTCCATGGCCTCGTCGGTGGGCTCGTCCGCACCCTCGGCCACCTCGGCCTTCACCAGAATGTGGCGGATGTCGGCGGAACCCATACTCTCCTCGTCCAGATAGCGCTGGCCGAAACGGACCACATAGTAGCCGCTGCCCTCAGACTCGATGACGGTAATATCGCCCTCCCTGCGTGCGGGATCGGTGAGCCAATCACGGTAGGCGGACAGGACCGAGCTGCCCACGCTGGTGCTCTCGCCGCCGTAGGTGGAGCCATCCACCTTGTTCACGGTCAGGTTGGCCTGAACATCAAAGGATTCGCCGCCCTTCACGGCGTCGGCCAGGGCGTCGGCGGCCTCCTTGGCGGCATCCATGGCCGCCTGCTTCTCCTCATCAGTAGCCTCCACGGTGCTGCCGTCGTCACCGGTCTTGCTCTCGGGCTTGCCGTTGACGAAGCAGGCGTCATACACGAAGGTGTCCAGGCTGTCAGCGTTCTCGTCATAATAGCCCTGGAGCGCGGCGTCATCATAGGTCAGGCTGTCGGAATGCTCGCTGTAGTACTGATTGGCCAGCGCGGTCTCCTCCAGGCAGGAGCGGAGCACGCTCTCGGTCATATACTTGCCGAAATTGGCCTTGAGAAAAGCCTTCATGGGATAGCCGTACTGGGCGGCCTGGCTCTTATAGGTTTCCATCGCTTCGTCCACAGAGGTCTTGCTCTCGTCGGTCAGGGTCTCACCGGCCTCCCGGGCGGCGTCCGCCAGAGCGGTGATCTGGATCATGCTGCTCTTGGCGCCCTCCATGAAGAAATCGAAATAGCTCTGCTCGTTGGTCTCGTCAAAAATCTGCTCCCGGTCCGACTTGCTGGAGTCGTAGCCCATCATCTGCAGATACATGCTGTACTGCTGGCGGGCCTGTCCATAATAGTAGGACACCTCGGCGGCGGAATAGTTGCGGCCGTTCACCGTCATGGCGGTGGCGCCGCGCTGGATGAAACCAGCATCCCAGATCAGCAGCGCGGCCACAAGGACAGCCGCCACAACGCCCACCACCGCGTAGATGGTGTGATTACGCTTCTGGATCGCAGCCTCCTTGCGCTCCTTGATCTGCTTCTGCGTCAGTCCCTGATCGGGAGCGTTCTGGCGCTGCTTCTTTTCTCTGGATGCGCTCATGTCACTCAGTCCTCTCGTAATGTTTCCCGCAGGGCGGGCGCCCCGGCCGTTCCGGTCCGGGACAGTTTCACTTAGACAAGGTGATATTATACAGGATATGGGACCGTCTTTCAAGTCCAAAAACGACAGACCCGTTCTTCTTCCCCCGCTTTTTACGGATTATTCACATTTTCCCGTGCTCCGCCCCGGCCGGCCCACCAGGCCTCGATCTCTGCCCGGCCGGCCTGGACGCTGCCCTGGACCATCCCCGCCGAACCGCCGCCCCGGCCGTTCAGGGCGGCGTTCATCTCTTTCACCAGGGGGCGCAGGTCCTGACGCTGAGAACCCAGGATATACTGGAATTTTGCCCCGTCCCAGGCATAGGCGGCGCATACGCCGGTCCCTTTGGCCACGGCGGCGTTCACCAGCGCCCGCAGTGAGGCCGTGTCCAGTTCCTCAAAGAGCACCAGCTGCTCCGCCCCCGCCGGCAGGGCGTCCGCCCTGGCCTGGGCGGCCATGCGTCCCAGCGCGGCGGCACGGGCCTTCTCCCGCTCCAGCTCCTCACAGAGCCGGCGGACGGCGGCGGTCACCTCCTCCTGCCTGGCGGAGAGCAGGCCGGAGATGGCGGTGACGCTCTCCTGCTTGCCCATCAGGTCCTCCACCGCCCGGCTGCCGCAGAGCATCCGGATGCGGACGCCCCCCTTCCAGTTCTGCATGGAGATCAAATGGATAAGGCCGATCTCGCCTGTCCGCTTCACATGGGGGGCGCAGCAGGCGCACACGTCATAGCCGGGGATGGTGACGATGCGGACGTTCTCCGTCAGGTCCAGCTTGCTGCGGTATTCCAGATGGGCCAGTTCTTCCGCTGCCGGAAACTCGCACCGGACCGGCAGGTCCTCGGCCACCGCCCCGTTGGCCAGCCGCTGGACCCGTTTCACATCCTCCCAGGTCACCGGACCGCTCAGGTCGATGGTCATCTCCTGGTCCCCCAGGTGAAAGCCCACATTGTTCAGCCCGTAAAGGGTGTGGAAGAGCCCGGAGACGATATGCTCTCCGGTGTGGCACTGCATCCGGGCAAACCGCAGCTCCCAATCGATGCGGCCCCACACCGCCGTCCCCGGCTCCAGGGGCTGCCGGGTGTAGTGCCAGACCAGGCCGACCTGCTCATGGGTGTCCTCTACGGAGACGGCTTTCTCTTCACCAGCCCCGGCCGGCAGCAGCACGCCCTGATCCCCGAACTGGCCGCCCCCCTCCGGGAAGAAGCAGGTGCGGTCCAGCGCTACCCGGAACCCTTCTTTCCGGCTTTCGCAGGCCAGCACCCGGGCCTCAAACTCTACGGCATGGCTGTCCTGATAATAGATCCGTTCCGTCGTCATCGCGTTTTCTCCTTCTGTGTTGAATTTGGGGGCACTTGATGGGGATGCTCCGCCGCTGGCGGGGGGTATTTCACCCCACGGGGCGGGACGGAGGTTTTTATCCGCCCACGGGCGGGGGCGGGGGCTGCGCTGTCCGCGCGGGCGTCCTGCGCGGACGGCGCCAACCCTTTTCCCGAAAAGGGCTGGACAAAAGGGCCAAGGGGGGCACGGCCCCCCTTTGGAAACCCCTAAGTGCGGGGGCGCGCTACCGTGACTTTATGCAGTCTTGATCGCTTCTCCTCCACATTTGGGTGCGCCATGCAGGCGATGCTGAAAGTCCCATCCCTGTCCATAGCAAAAAACAGGGGGAGCCCGTCTGAAACGGACTCCCCGCCGGTATCAGCCAGAAAACCGCTTACACCGCTTACTTGGCGTAGTAGTTGATCAGGCAGCCCGCCAGAACGATGTCCCGCGCCCCGCGCGCCGGGCCGCGCGGGGACCCCGATTTCTTTATCTGCTCGGGCGAAATGAATCCGCCCGGCATCAAGGTTTTGGCCTTTGGCCAAAACGCTTGGGACGCCGCACCTGCGGCGTGGGAGCGGAACATCTTACCTGGCGTAGTAGTTGATCAGGCAGCCCGCCAGAACGATGTCCCGCTCTTCCCGGGTCATACCAGGCAGCTTCAGGGTGACGTTCTTCTCTTCGCCGTTCTGGATCAGCACGGCGGGAACCGTCTCGCTGCCGCTGTCCAGGGCGGAACGCACGCCTGGGATATAGAGCCGGTCACCGGGCTGGATATTCCAGTCCTTCACGTCCTCGGCAATGAAGGGCAGCATGCCCCAGTTCACCACATTGGAGCGGTAGCGCTTGGTGGCGTACTCGGCAGCCAGGTTGGCGCAGCCGCCCAGCACCCGCTGGCAGGAGGCGGCCTGCTCCCGGGCGGAACCGTCGCCGGGCTTGAGGGCCATGACGAAGGTGCCCAGGCCGGTGGTCTTTCCGTCATGGCCGCCCAGGGCCTCCATCACCTCAGCGGCCTGGGGGTCCCTGCGGCGGAGCTGCTCCACCGCAAGCACCGCCTTGGCCCGGGGCACGTACTGGGGATCCTTGCGGCTCAGGGCAAACTCGGACAGGCGCAGGGGGTTGGAGCGGTAAGACGAGGTCTCACCGGAGGGGATGAGCTCGTCGGTGGTGGTCACCGGATCGTAGATAGCGGCGGCAGCGGTGAGAAGCAGATTCTCGGGCAGAGCCACCTGCTCAGGCCAGTCGGCGATGTTGGGGCCGTAGACCAGCTCGGTCTCCGGCCGGGCATTGCCCACGCCGAAGTACACCCGGGCCTTGTAGGCAGAATCGTCATAGGCCCAGCTCTCATCCGCCCGGTCGGCGGGGCAATCGGGCAGCTCGTCGGCGGCGGTGAGCACGCCGCCGTTGAGGGCGGTGGCGGCGATGGAGCGGGCGTCCATCAGGGCCACGTAGGAGATTTGGCCCTCGCCGGGCTTGGACCCCTCCCGGTTGGGGAAGTTGCGGGTGGAGTGCCGGATGGAGAAAGCCCCATTGGCGGGCACGTCGCCGGCGCCGAAGCAGGGCCCGCAGAAGCAGGAGCGGATGGATGCGCCGGAGGCCATCAGCGAGGCGATATAGCCCTGGCGGGTGAGCTCCAGGTTGATGGGCATGGAACCGGGGTAGCAGGACAGCCAGAAGGCGTCGGAACCGATGCCGTGCCCGTCCAGGATCTGGGCGGCCCGCACCAGGTTCTGATAGGTGCCGCCGGAGCAGCCGGCGATGACGCCCTGATCCACCCGGAACTGGCCGTCCACGATCTTGTTGGCCAGAGGCGCGGCGTTCTTCACGCCCAGCTTCTCGGCGGCGTCCACGTCCACCTGATGGAGCAGATCAGCCATGTTGGCCTTGAACTCCTTAATGGTGTAGGCGTTGGAGGGATGGAAGGGCAGGGCGATCATGGGCTCAATGGAGGACAGGTCGATCTCCAGCGCTCCGTCGTAGTAGGCCCCGTCGGCGGGGGCCTGCTCCCGGTACTGCTCCCCCCGTCCCAGCAGGGTGAGCTGGTTTTTGGTCTGCTCATCGGTGGACCAGACGGAGGACAGGCAGGCGGTCTCGGTGGTCATCACGTCGATGCCGCTGCGGTAATCCATGGACAGGCTGGCCACGCCGGGACCGAAGAACTCCATCACCGCGTTCTTGACCACGCCCTCCTTAAAGGTGGCGCCGATGATGGCAAGGGCCACATCCTGGGGGCCCACGCCGGGCCGGGGGGCGCCGGTGAGGTAGATGGCCATAACTTTGGGATAGGCAATATCATAGGTCTTGCACAGCAGCTGGCGGGCCAGCTCGGGGCCGCCCTCGCCGATGGCCATGGTGCCAAAGGCGCCGTAGCGGGTGTGGGAGTCGGAGCCCAGGATCATCCGGCCGGGGGCGGCGTACCGCTCCCGCATGTAGGAGTGGATGACCGCCTGATGGGCGGGGACGAACTCGCCGCCGTACTTCTTGGCGGCGGACAGGCCGAACACGTGGTCGTCCTCGTTGATGGTGCCGCCCACGGCGCACAGGGAGTTGTGGCAGTTGGTGAGCACATAGGGCAGGGGGAATTTCTCCAGTCCGGAGGCCCGGGCAGTCTGGATGATGCCCACATAGGTGATGTCGTGGGAGGCCATGGCATCAAAGCGGATGGCCAGACGATCCATGGTATCCAGCGTATTGTGGGCTTTCAGGATGGCGTAGGCCATGGTGCCCGTTTTGGCCTCCTCCGGGGCCTTCAGGCCGGCGGCAGGGCCGTCCTGAACGGGGATAAAAGCGCCGTTTTGATAGTAAACGCCGCTGCGGGTCATTTTTATCATAAAACGTTCCCTCCGGTCATTGCTTTTTCAGTGCTTTATTATACTAAATTGCACCGTGAAACGCAAGGGGGAGGTTTTGGACCTTTATAGATAAGGCATGCCGCCCCGGCGCGGGAGAAAGAGGCCGGTATATGAGAACTTGATCCGGCTTTTCTTTTGGTAAAATTTATGTTAACTATTTTTCTGATCTGTCATTGACGAACTCTGGCGATTCAGGTAAAATTATGTCACCTGCATGATTTTACCGCAAAGGAGCCCGCCATGAAGAAAGCCATTTCCTCCCTTTTTGTGCTGTTTGCCCTGCTGGCCTGCCTGCTCCCGGCCCGGGCCGCCGGTCCGGCCGGCACCCTGTCCGCCTATTTCTACAGCGAGACAAACGGCCGCTATGACCCGCCGGTGGAGACCGACCGGGTTTCTCTCACGCTCAATGGCAGTCCCCTCACCCCTGACGGCGTGCCCGCCCTGATCCAGTACATCGGCGGCGACGGGCGCACCCTGGTTCCGGTCCGCCTGGTGGCTGAGGCGCTGGACGCCCAGGTGCTCTGGGTGGCCGCCACCCGGCAGGTCATCATCCTCAAGGGCGAGGACAACATCGTGCTCACCCTGGGCTCGGCCCAGGCCACCATCAACGGCACGCTCACCGATCTGCCCGGCGGCGTGCCCGCCGGCGCGGTGAAATGCAACGGGCTGGAGAGCACCATGGTCCCCCTCCGCTTCGTCTCAGAGGCCCTGGGCGCCGATGTGGGCTGGGATAACGACACCTTTACCGCCTCCATCCAGACCGTGGCGCCCCCTCCCACTCCCACCCCAGCACCGACTCCAACGCCTGTACCGTCTCCGTCCCCCACGCCCTCTCTTCCGTCTGAAGAGGACCGGGGCCGGGTCGTATCGCTGGAGAGCGACGACAACGCCCAGTCCCTTTTCATTGCCACCGACCACGTACCCAGGATCCAGGTCACGGACCTGGGCGACCGGGTGGCGGTGGACATTCTGGGCGTCACCATCTCCCCCACCTACGGCACGGTATCCATGGAAAACGAGGTCATGACCGGCGTGCGCTATGCCCAGCATGACTACGGCTCACTGGACTATGACTATCCCCACGTGGTCCGTTTCGTCATCGACCTGAAGGAGGGCGCCACTTATGCCGCGAATCTGAAGGTGGCACAGGAGGTAGGCGGCATCCGCATCACTTCCTACCATACAGAGGATCCATCCGATCTTCCTGAGATCCCGGCCGACCCCATCGACCCGTCCAAAAAGACCATCTGCATCGACCCCGGACACGGCGGCTCGGCCTCGGGCGCGTACTACGAGGGCATCATGGAAAAGGACCTTACCCTCCCCATGAGCCTGATGCTCCGGGATATTCTGGTGGAACGGGGCTACAATGTGGTGATGACCCGGGACACCGATGTGTACATGGACCTCTATGACCGCTGCGTCATCGCCAACCAGGTGAACGCCGACGTGTTCGTCAGTATCCACTGCAATGCATCGGCCACCAGCAGCACCTTCCAGGGGCTCTTCACCTATTATCACCCCAGCAGCAACCGGAGCAAAAAGTTTGCCCAGTATGTCCAGAACGCCGCGGCGGAGGCCACCGGCGCCATCAACCGCGGCATCCTCAACAATGACTATGTGGTCCTGCGGGAGACCAACATGGCCGCCGTTCTGGTAGAGACCGGCTTTATGACCTGCCACGACGAGCTGATGCGTCTGGCCGATCCCGGCTACCAGCAGAGCATGGCGGAGGGCATTGCCGAGGGCGTGATCCAGTACCTCAACAGCGTCGCCGACAACTCCTGACCGTAAAAAACGGACTGCCGCATCAGCGGCAGTCCGTTTTGGTATCTCTTACTGCTTGCCCATCGCCTTGTCAAAGTGGCTCTCGATCTGCTTGGTGAACTCCAGCGCCGAATTATAGCCCATCTTCTTGTGGCGGTTGTTCATGGCCGCCACCTCGATGATGGACGCCAGGTTGCGCCCGGGCTTGACAGGGACGGTGATGGTGGGGACCTTCACCTCCAGGATCTCCATATAGAGCTCCTCTACGCCCAGCCGGTCATAGACCGCGTCCTCCCGCCAGGGCTCCAGATTGATGACCAGGTTGATCTCAGACTCCTCCTTGACGGCGCTCATGCCGAACAGGCGGCGCACATCCACCACGCCGATGCCCCGCAGCTCAATATAGTGGCGGATGAGTTCGGGGGCCATGCCCACCAGGCTGCCCGTGTTGACCCGGCGGATCTCCACTGCGTCATCGGCGATCAGGCGGTGGCCGCGCTTGACCAGCTCGATGGCGGTTTCGCTCTTGCCCACGCCGGAATCGCCCAGCAGCAGCACGCCCTCGCCGTAGACCTCTACCAGCACGCCGTGGCGGGTAATGCGGGGGGCAAGGTGATTGTGCAGCGAGGTGACAATGGCGCTGATGATGGCCGAGGTGGTATCGTGGCAGCGAAGGACGGTGCGGTCATACTTTTCCGCCATCTCCATGCACTCCGGGAACGGCTCGATCCCCCGGGCCACGATAAAGGCCGGGATCTGCTCCCGGAACAGGGTATCGAACCGGATCTGCCGCTCCTCCGCGCTGATACCGTCCAGGTACGTGCTCTCCACCAGGCCGATGACCTGGATACGGTTGGCATCAAAATAATCGAAAAATCCGGTCAGCTGCAGACCGGGGCGGTTGATATCCTCCGAAGAGATGGCCACATCCCGGTAGCCCTCGGCTCCGCGGAGCACTTCCAGTTGGAATTCATCAATAAGCGTGCCCAATTTCACGCTGCTGACACTGGCCATAGCGCACTTCCTCCCTATTGATCATAATCGCTGTTCGGTTCAGTATACCACTTGGGGCGGCTGGTTGGCAACCACCCCTTCCAAAACATCTTTTTTGATTTTCCCTCTTGCATTCTGCCATTTTTTCTGCTAATATATCATTCGATGCTTTTATGAGCGCATATTCTGCAAGCGAGGAGGTTCAAGCGAATGGCCAAATGTGAATTCTGTGACAAGGGCGTTGTGTTCGGTATCCAGGTCTCCCACTCTCATCGCCGCTCCAACCGGCCCTGGAAGCCCAATGTGAAGCGCGTCAAGGCGATTGTCAACGGCACGCCCAAGCACGTCTATGTGTGCACCAGATGCCTCCGTTCGGGTAAGGTCACCCGCGCTGTGTAATTTTTTCCACAGAACAGGAACAAGCGCCTCCGCATCAGCGGAGGCGCTTTTCTATTGCCTGCTCTGGCGCGCCCTCCCGCTCTTTACTTGCCCAGGGCGGCATTTTTCCGCCAGGACGCCTCCACCGCGTCGATGACGGCGGCACGGAATCCATGGCGCTCCAGAGCCGCCACGCCCTCAATGGTGGAGCCGCCAGGGGAACACACCGCGTCCTTCAGCGCGCCGGGATGACTGCCGCTCTCCAGCACCATGGCCGCAGCCCCCATCAGGGTCTGAGCGGCGTAGTCCTGCGCGGCGGTCCTGGGCAGGCCGGCCAGCACGCCGCCGTCGGCCATGGCCTCGATGAACTGATAGACAAAGGCGGGACCGCAGCCCGCCACCGCCGAGAATGCGTCCATCTGGCGTTCCTCCAGGCGGCGTACCAGCCCGGAAGAGCGCAGGATCTCCTCTACCGCGCCGAAATGGGCCTCATCCACGCCGGGGGCGCCGCACAGGGCAGTCATTCCCTTTCCGATGGCACAGGGGGTGTTGGGCATGATGCGCAAAATGGGCATCCCCGCGGGAGCCCACTGGGCCAAAGTCTCTGTCGTGAGGCCGGCCGCCATGGAGACCAGGATCTGCCCTTCCGTCAGGACAGGTGCGATGCTCTCCAGCAGCCCCTTCATCATGTGAGGCTTTACGCCCAGGAATATATATCCGGCCCCTGCAGCCGCCTCCGGCACCCCGGCCGCCGTACAGCCGGTCTCGGCCGCCAGGGCCTCCGCCTTGGCCGCCGTCCGGTTGGCGATGACCACCTGCTCCGGCCCGATGGACCGGCAGGCCGCCCGCACCAGCGCCCCGCCCATATTGCCCGTTCCTAAAAATGCCGCCTGTTTCATGTGGCAAGACCTCACTTTCTTTTGCCACAGTGTATCACATCAGTGCGGCAAAGGCAATGCCGGGCTTCTCTCCCCTGCCCGGCCAGTTCCACCGTTTTCTCCTTGTCAATTTCCATAAACCTATAGTATAATAGATTTGCCGTCTGAAAGGCGGACATTTTTACTTTCGATTGTTTAGGAGTGTTGTATTATGAGCCGGATGGTCGGTACTGTTTCGAGAGGTATCCGGGCTCCCATCATCCGCAGCGGAGACGACCTGGCGCAGATCGTCCCCGCGTCCATTCTGGAGGCCGCCGCCGAGGACGGCTTCTCCATCCATGACCGCGACGTGATCGCCATGACCGAGGCCATCGTGGCCCGCGCCCAGGGCAACTACGCCTCTGTGGACGACATCGCCGCCGATGTAAAGGCCAAACTGGGCGGCGGGACCATCGGCGTCATCTTCCCCATTCTCAGCCGTAACCGCTTTGCCATCTGCCTGCGCGGCATCGCCAAAGGCGCGAAAAAAGTAGTACTGATGCTCAGCTATCCTGCCGACGAGGTGGGCAACCATCTCATCGACCTGGACGTGATGGATGAGAAGGGCATCGACCCCTACCGGGACGTGCTGACCCTGGAACGCTTCCGCGAGCTCTTCGGCTGTCCCAAGCACCCCTTTACCGGCATGGACTACGTGGCCTATTACGGCGACCTGATCCGGGAGAGCGGCGCTGAGGTGGAGATCATCTTCGCCAACGATCCCCGTGCCATCCTGAGCTATACCAAAAACGTGCTCTCCTGCGACATCCACACCCGCCAGCGCACCAAGCGTCTGCTCAAACAGGCCGGAGCCGAGCGGGTGTACGGCCTGGACGAGATCCTCAACGCCCCGGTCAACGGCAGCGGCTGCAACGAGAAATACGGCCTTCTGGGCTCCAACAAGTCCACCGAGGATATGGTGAAGCTCTTCCCCCGGGAGTGCCAGGAGCTGGTGGAGTCCATCCAGCGGACCATGCTGGAAAAGACCGGCAAGCACGTGGAGGTCATGGTCTACGGAGACGGCGCCTTCAAGGATCCGGTGGGCAAGATCTGGGAGCTGGCCGACCCGGTGGTCTCCCCCGCCTATACCGCCGGTCTGGAGGGCACGCCCAATGAGCTCAAGCTCAAGTACCTGGCCGATAACGACTTTGCCGCCCTCTCCGGTGACGCTCTGAAGGAAGCCATCAAGGACGAGATCAAGAAGAAGGACGGCAGTCTGGTGGGCAAGATGGCCTCCGAGGGCACCACGCCCCGCCGCCTCACCGACCTGATCGGCTCCCTGTGCGACCTGACCTCCGGCTCGGGCGACAAGGGCACCCCCATCGTCTATATCCAGGGCTACTTTGACAATTACACCACCGAGTAAACATTCAGGCGCCCCGCGGCATAGCCGCGGGGCGCCTGTTCTGTCTTTTTGCGCGGCAGTCCCTTATGGGGTGGCCCGGTCCGCCAGCATGGCGTCCACCTCGTCCCGGGTGCAGCGGATGTCCACCTCCCCTACCCGGTGATAGGTGCCAAAATAGGGATCCCTGCCCACCCAGACCGGCCGGCAGCGCCGGTCAGCCTGGGGAACGGCGATAACGATGATGTCCCCGCTCCCGGTGTTCTCCACCCAGGCCCGTCCGTCCGAGACCAGGTCCACGCTGGCTACGGCCGGGTCCCTCACCAGCGACAGGAACTCCTCCAGCATCTCCCCGGCGTCCAGCAGTCCCTGGGTACGCAGAGAGTGGTCGGGCAGCTCCTCCACCCCCAGCAGGATGACCCCGCCGCCGGCATTGGCAAAGGCGGAATAAGACTCCCATATGCTCTCCGGCAGGCCGCCGGTGGCCAGTTTTGCCTCCAGACGGCCGTCCTCCCGGTATCGCTCCATGTGTGTGAAATCGTACATGGCGCTCACTCCCTTCTGTTTCCTCCAGTATAGCGGACTCCCTGGTTCCCGGCAAGCCGGGCGGAAAAATTTTGCGCATATCTCAAAAATTCGGTTGACAAACAGGGCGTATCCCGCTATAATAATCAAGCGGTCTGAAATTGAGACCGCTTCTGTGCGGATGTGCTGGAACTGGTAGACAGGCACGTTTGAGGTGCGTGTGTCCATGACGTACGGGTTCAAGTCCCGTCATCCGCACCAATCCCGGAGCTCTTGCAGAGCAAGAGCTCCGGGATTTTTTATACTCCCGCAGCGGCTTTACGCCCTTTCCAGGGACAAAAACGGAATATCCCGGGGGCATAAAACTTCCATCGGAAAAACAAAATTTACACATGAAGCACACACAAAAGCCCGCCCCACAGTCCATCCTGCGGGGCGGGCCTCTTTTATTTCTTCTCCTATGGACGGACTTATTCATCCTCCAGGCCGTCCAATTATATCAAAAAGCAAAGTCTTCCTGCTCTTCCGCGGGGACCTGCTCTTCTTCCCATTCAAGGTCTTTGAGCTGTTCGGCCCATTCTTTCTCATGCGCCTCCCGGGCCAGCCAGTCTTCGATGCTCTCCAGCGCCTCCTCATACCAGGCGTCCGGCCAATCATAGACGCCGTTGCTGTTGGGACGCAGCTGCGCCAACATCTCCCGGGTGGCCGCGCCGCTGGCCAGCAGCGTCTGCAGGATGTCCCCGCAGCGGCTGTCGCCGCCCCAGGCCCCATCGTACAGCAGCCGCACCTTTTCCTGGTCCAGCAGGCCGCACAGCCGCGCAAACGGGTCGTCCGTCCCTGTCCGGCTCGATGGCAAGTCCGTACACATCAGGTCATAGAAAGCCTCTTCCCCACTCTGCTGCTTCCACCCGGTCCAAAGTCTCCGGAGAAGATCCGGCCGGAGCCGGGCGCAGCCTTCCGGGGCGGACACACGCACCAGAATGTCGACCCAGAGGAGAAGGCCATGATGAAAACACATGTCCCGCATCCAGTACCGTACAGCCGCCCGGGGATTTCGGGGCACATCCACGCCGTCTCTGTAGTAGTCAAACAAATAGTAGTCGGAATCTTGGGCCTGCCGGTAGAGCTCCGCTGCCTTTCGGCGGTCCTTCGTCACGCCCCTGCCCTCCGCATAGCACTTTGCCAGCATCCAGAAGCACGTGCACCGCTCAACATACGCCCCATCCCCTTCATACTGGCCTCCTACCGCGGCGGTGAGGGCACGGACTGCCCGTTCTTCGTCTGCCGGGACCCCCTTGCCATCCAAAAGGAGACCGGCCAGGTAAGGGACCATGTCGATCTTATGGGGCAGGGCCTCCTCCATCCAGTGGACGGCCTCCTCCCCGGAGATCTCATCCCCGCAGTATCCCCCAAGAAAATGCTCCTTGGGCATTTTCATGACTTCGGTATAGAACTGCCAGCCGATCTCACACTGGGCGTCCACGCTGCCCGCCTCGGCGGCCTGCCGCAGAAGATCCAGGGGCTCCCAGTGATCTCCGAACCGGTCCTCATCACTGAGAAGCTCATACAGGTGCCAGCCGGCCTCGCCGCAGTCATACAGGAAGGCGCTCTCCAGCAGATGTTCCATCAGGTCCAGCAGCCAGCCCATCTCCTCCTCGTCCAGGTCTTCCTTCAGCTGCCAGCGCTCACAGAGCTCCTTCAGCCCGAGGGCCAGGGTCATCTCCTCCTCCGGCGTCTGCACCCCGTGTCCCACGATCCCTTCCAGGACCTTTCTATCCGACTCCTCCTCAAACAGGATGCGGCAGGACCGGTCGCCGCAGTCATCCCCCAGGGTCTCCACCAGAAGATAGTATTCCAGCAGCAGCCCAACGGCCTGGGGGGAAAGCCTCCGCTGCCGGATCTCCTGGATCCCGGAATAATTCCAGCCGTAGCGCCATTCCAGGTTCAGCTGTACGGAGGCGAAGTCATCGTTGGGGCGGACCTCCTCCTTGCGCTTGACCAGCCGGGGCAGCTCCGGGGCCAGCTCTTCAAAGCAGGCCGGGATGGGCTGCTCCCAGTCCTCCTCCGGCTTCTCCTGCCAGTACTCCAGCGGCCAGCGGTAATACTCCAGCAGGGCGATCTCCCAAAGGTCCCGGTCCTCCGTCACGGCTTCCATAAACGCGTCGTAGCATTCCCGGATGCGCTGTTCCATGTTGCTTAGCATATCGTTTGATCCTCCTTTATCGCCACACCGCATTCGGTATTTTTCCGATGTGCTGTATGGTTCGTATTCCGGATACCTGTTTTGCGGAACCCGGAAGCGTGTTTTGATCAGGTTCTCTTCGCTTCCATACTGTCAGGGTGGGAAACACGGCTGTTCCCCACCCGATAATTTTCTAAAGATACATAAATTTTGATTTGATAATTCCGGGAAATGTGCTATGCTGTTACCAGGCAAAGCGTACAGGCTGGGCGTCTGCCCTCAGGCCTTCCGCTGCGCATTTTTTAACAGGAAGGGGAACTGATCATGAACACAGCAGACATTTATGCAAAGGTAAAGGCAATCCTGGCAGAGCATCTGAATGTGGATGAAGCCCTCGTGGACATGGACACCGCCATCAGATCCGATCTGGTAGCGGATGAAAGCGAGCTCATCAATATCCTGCTGGATCTGGAGGAAGCCTTCGATCTCGACATCCCGGATTCGGACTTTGAGGACATCGACACCGTGGGCGACATTGTGGAATACGTCAAAAACGAGATGGACTGAGGAAGCAATTGGGAATTATGCTTTCTGAGCCACTACTCCAGCGGCCAGCGGTAATACTCCAGCAGGGCGATCTCCCAAAAATCCCGATCCTCCGTCACGGCATTCAGGAATGCGCCGTAGCACTCCCGGATGCGCGTTTCCAGTTTGCTCAGCATATCTTGTTCCCCCTTGTCATCCTGCCGCGCCGCGGTCCTCTTTCCGGCAGTTTCCGTCACCGGTCCTATCGTTCAGGCACTGCATTCTGATTTTATACGAAAAGGCACATGAAATCAAGGTAATCCCTAACATGCAGGAGGTACTTTCCTTTTATTGATTTTGATATGATGATTTCAAAACCCACTACACAGATAGGAGATGGGATTCCCATCTCGAATCCCATCAAATCGAAAATATTTCTATGTTGAGATTCTGGGAAGACATGCGATTCCGTGTTTCCAGACCTCTGTTGTTTTTGGTCAAAAAGTTTGTAAAATATCCGATATCGCAGATTGTATCCACGTTTTTTGCTTGAAATCGCAATAAAAAAAGAGCAGTCAATTGACTGCTCTTTCCTGGACTCTGTTGAGTTTGGTGGAGATAAGCGGAATCCAACCGCTGTTGTTTGTTTGCCTGAAAGTGCTCTTAAAATCTGGTAGAAACAAAAAAGACAGCCGTCCCTCGCCTCCTAATAAGAAAACATAAGAAAGTCAGTAAAATCAATGTTTTCAAAGGCAGGGAACACGGTACGAAGTCAAAAAATCTCATACTGACAGGCACGAAGGGCGCTGATTTTCACATCAGCGCCCTTTTCCTGTCCCCACGCCATAGGCAGCCACCCTATGGCGTTTTTTCATATCCGTACCTATGCCCACCCGAAAAATGTATCAATTAGGGTGCGAAAACCTCTGTTTTTTCCTCTCAGAGCGCCGCTTGAAAGGCGGCGTGGGTGTTTTCCCATGGGAAGCGTCCGAGAGGCATGACAGGGGCTTTTTTGCGCCAAAATCAACACTTTTCAAAACCAGAGAAAGGAGGCGCCGGATATGGCAGTTTTCCGCATCGAAAAGACCAGAGATTACACGGTCATGTCCAACTACCACCTGCGGGACAGGTCGCTGTCCCTGAAAGCGAAGGGGCTGCTGTCCCTCATGCTGTCGCTGCCGGAGGACTGGGACTACACCATGAAGGGGCTTGCCCGCATCTGCAAGGACGGCATCGACAGCATCAGCGGCGGGATCCGGGAGCTGGAGGCGCACGGCTATCTCGTCCGGGCGCGCGTCCGCAACGAGAACGGGCAGCTTGGCTCCATCGAGTACACTATTTTGGAGCGGCCGAAGGAACCGGCACAGACGCCCGCGCCTATCCGGGAAAAACCTATACGGGAAAATCCAATACAGGTAAAGCCAATGTTGGATGCCCCAATTCAGGAGAACCCCGCCCAATTAAATACTAAAGAACAAAATAAAGAATTATCAATTACGCAAGGATCAAGTCCTATCCCATCAAGTCCCCCTACCCCCAGAGAAAAAAGCAGGATCGGACAGGACAGGATGCGGGAGCGCGAGAGCTACCGGGAGATCATTTTGGAGAACATCGACTACGATATCCTCACCCAGGATGAAAAGCTGGACAGGGACCGTCTGGACGAGCTGGTGGAACTCATGGTGGATACCGTCTGCTCCAACCGGGAGATGATCCGCGTGGCCGGGGATGATTACCCGGCGGAGGTCGTCCGGTCACGGTTCCTGAAGCTGAACGCCTCACACATTGAGTATGTCCTTGACCGGATGCGGGAGAACACCACCTATGTCCGCAATATCAAGAAATATCTGCTGGCCGCGCTGTATAACGCGCCGGTCACGATGGACAGCTACTACACAAGCCAAGGAATCGGTCGATGATACGGTCAAACGCATGATCCGGGGCGAGGTTCGGACCGGGAATATTTCTGAGAGTAGTGGTAATTAAGGAATAGATATGCTATAGTGAAGTCGCTAGGATCGATATTAGCAAGCAAGCTTGTTTGAGGGTTCGACGAGATAAGCCCAAGATGACAACCTAGATGCTGCGATGATGATTAGCAACCTAAAAACAGTAAATCAGTTGATACTATCAGTACCGATCAAAATTCTCGTTACGATACTGAGAACCCACGGATAGGCTTCGGGAGATGTAATCTCTTTTGTGGTGGGCCCGGATGCTGTATCAATGCTTTACACCATACTTAATGAATGGGATAGTTATGCCCATTTATTAGTGATGTGTGTAAAGCGGCGTTATTTGACTTGATAGCAAGACTTGCACACATCAGTGATACAGGTCTTTTTTATTATCAAGTCAGATGGAGGTGAGAATATGAAAATCAACAAAAAGAATGCTCTCCGCTTGTGGGAAGAACGGTACGGCGATGCTCAGTATGCTGCTGACTTTCACGGAAACTTAATGTATCGTGATGCCTTCGGTGATCGGGAGTATGTTGTTTACCGTGGTGAAGCAGAATTGTATTGCGGGTGGAACATTCATCACATTATGCCTGTTGCCAATGGTGGGTCAGATGAGAAAAGTAATCTGCTCTGCACTAACATCATTACGAATGATGAGGCCGAGGACAAGATCACATTTTGGATCGATGACTGTCTTTATCAAGTGCAACGCAAACCGGAAACATCCGAGTACCAAATTGTTCAGTTACAGTGATTGGAGGATATCGATGAGTAAGTGGTTTTTCAATTATGATTCGGGTGATATGGGATTTGCAACATCCGAATCAATGGGAATGTCATCCGATGGAGATATGCTTATGCGTATGGGTGACAATATGGTCATGAATTTGGATACCAGTGACCTGGAGATGATTTCAGGATGGCCGGAGGATGACTCGCATAGGAATCCATTCGATGATGACGAAGAGTAAGTAAAACAGAATATTTCCATGGCTCCTGGTTACTGAAACGGTTTCCAGGAGCTTTTTTATTGGGAAATGGTTGAATTTTTCTGACAAAATCATTGACAGGGTCTTCCCGAAAGGGCAGCTCCTTCGGGAGACGGGAAAGCTCCTGGCGCACGGCGGGCCGAAGCGGGACGAGAACGGAAAGCCGGTGCGGGATAAGCACGGCAAGGTCGTCTATGAGCCCTACCGCATCAAGGTCCTGAACACCATCAACTTTTCCAAAAGCATGAAATATAACCCGCTGGCCTATGTGCGCTCCGAGAAGGATATCCTCAAGCTGGTCAATGTCATCATCGCCAACACGAAGGGCGACGGTGAAAAATCCTCCGAAGATTTTTGGATCAAGGCCGAGCGTCTTTTATACTGCGCCCTGATCGGCTACATCTGGTATGAGGCGGAGCCGGAGGAAAAAAACTTCATCACCCTGCTGGAGCTTATCAACGCCTGCGAGGCCAGAGAGGACGATGAGACCTATAAAAGCCCCGTGGATATCCTCTTTGACGAGCTGGCGCAGGCGCAGCCGGAGCACTTCGCCGTCAAGCAATATGTCAAGTTCAAAATGGCGGCCGGCAAAACTCTCAAAAGTATTTTGGTGAGCTGCGGCGCCCGCCTGTCTCCCTTCGATATCAAGGAGCTGCGGGACATTATGACGGAGGACGAATTGGAGCTTGACACGATGGGCGACCGGAAAACGGCGCTGTTCCTCATTATGAGCGATACCGATACCACCTTCAATTTTGTCATCGCCATGCTGCAAAGCCAGCTTTTCAACCTGCTCTGCGACAAGGCGGATGATTTCTATAACGGGCGGCTGCCTGTCCATGTGCGGTGTCTTCTGGACGAGTTTGCCAATATCGGCCAGATACCAAACTTTGACAAGCTGATCGCCACCATCCGAAGCCGTGAGATATCGGCTTCTATTATTTTGCAGTCGCAAAGCCAGTTAAAGACCATCTACAAGGACGCGGCAGATACCATCGTCGGCAACTGCGACGTCACCTTGTTTTTGGGAGGCAAGGAGAAGTCAACGCTGAAAGAGATCTCGGAGCTGCTGGGCAAGGAGACCATCGACAGCCTGAGCCAGTCCGAAAACCGCGGCGCGCAGACCTCTCACGGCCTCAGCTATCAGAAATTGGGAAAGGAGTTGATGACCCAGGACGAGATCGCGGTCATGGACGGCGGCAAGTGTATCTTGCAGCTTCGGGGCGTGCGCCCGTTTTTCAGCGACAAGTACGACCTGACAAAGCACCCCCGCTACAAATACCTGTCCGACGCCGACAAGAAGAACGTCTTTGACGTAGAACGGTACATGAAGCGCAGACCGGCCATCGTGAAGCCGGACGAGCCTTTCGATATGTACGAATTGAGCGCAAAAGAACTGACAGACGAACCCGACAACAATTCTACAAAACGAAAGGAAATATGATTTATGGATTTCTTCAACAGTGCCATCGACGTATTGCAGACCCTGGTCATCGCCCTGGGCGGCGGCCTTTGCGTGTGGGGCGGCATCAACCTTCTGGAAGGCTACGGCCAGGATAACCCTGCGGCCAATGCTCATGTACGGTAAGGAAGCAAGCAACCGAAAACAAGAGATAGACCGCCAGCACTACACTATTCCGAACCAAAGACCAAAAGATAAGCATTGTGGGAAAATCTAAAC
>NZ_JBQHUB010000035.1:0-33108 GCF_052065415.1 Pseudoflavonifractor sp. HCP28S3_F10
GCCTACGGCCCCGGAAAGCGCGTGGTGCCCACGGGCGATATGCAGGCCGGCCCAAGCACCCTCACCCGCCGGAACCAGTTCAACAAAACTGCAACCACCGCCCCCGGGGCTAGGCCGGGCCGCCTTTTTGTATATTCGAAGCGGGATACACCGGGGAAAGACTGGAGAAAAAAGTCCGGCGGGCACCCTCTTTTTTCTATATCCGCATGGGGATCTTGTGCTATGAAAGTTTGTTTTGCCGGGCATGATACAATTATGATGCAATTATGTGCTGATATGAGAAAAGCACATGGGCCGGAAAGAAGCCGCGGTTTTGCACCATACACAGAGAGAAAGAAGGGGTCACTATGCTCAAGATTTTGATCGTGGAGGACGAGCAGGCCATTGCGTCCCTGCTCAAGCTCAGCCTGACCAAGGCCGGCTACTCCGCCGTGTGTGTCTATGACGGCATCAGCGCGGCGGATCTGCTGGAAAAGGAGCACTTCGATCTGATATTGCTGGATATTATGCTCCCGGGGGCCAGCGGCTATGACCTGATGGAGTATATCCGTCCCCTGGAGACGCCGGTGATCTTCATTACGGCCAAAAATTCGGTGGATGACCGGGTGCGGGGGCTCCGGATGGGGGCGGACGACTATATCGTCAAGCCCTTTGAGATCGTGGAGCTTCTGGCCCGGGTGGAGACCGTGCTGCGGCGGTACAACAAGGTGCAGAGCGTGATCGAGATCGGCGGGCTGAGCATTGATACCCGCTCCATGATCGTGCGGCGGGGGGAGCAGGAGATCCCGCTGACCCACAAGGAGTACGATCTGCTGCTGCTCTTTGTGCGCAATGTGGGGACCGCGCTGTACCGGGATACCATCTACGAGCGGGTGTGGGGCAGCAACTACCTGGGAGACAGCCGGACGGTGGACCTGCACGTGCAGCGCCTGCGGAAAAAGGTGGGCTGGGAGGACAAGCTCCAGGCCGTCTACAAGGTGGGCTACCGTCTGGAGGTGTGAGATGCGTTTTCAGACCAAGATCACGCTGTGTATCACACTGCTCATTGCCGTGGCGTTCGGCGTGGGCAACTGTATCCTGCTCGACCGGTCCTTTGAGAGCGCGCTGGCCCGGGAGCGCAGTGCCGCCTACTACACCTACCATATGCTGCTCTACTCACTGGATGCTGTGGATGCCCCGGGGGGCGCGGTGTCCTACGCGGATATGCACAACACCATCTACCAGCTGGACGCACAGGGAGGCGGATGGGCGGCCCTGCGGCTGAAGAGCGGCGATATGATCCTTTACAGCAGCCCGGACCACCGGGTATTCAACAGTACGCTGCAGGAACAGACAGAGCTGAACCAGTGCTCCACGGGCATTTTCCGCCAGGAGGACACCTGGTACCTTCAGGTGACCGGCCGTTTCTCCTGCGGGGGCGTGCCCTTTACGCTGGACGCCCTGTATGACCTGGGGGACGCCTACCGCACCCGGGAGACCCAGCTCAGGGACTACCGGGTCGCCTATGCGGCGGTGGTGGTGTTCAGTGCGGCCATGTCCTGGGTGCTCAGCCGGTGGATCACCGGCCCCCTGCGGGAGCTCTCCCGGGTGCTGCGGAAGATCACCGCCGGGGACCTGTCCTGCCGGGCCAGGATCACCACCCACGACGAAGTGGGGGATCTGGCCCGGGACCTGAACCACATGACGGGACAGCTGGAGCAGAATATGGAGGAGATGCGGCAGGCCATGCAGCGGCAGGAGCAGTTCATGGGCAGCTTCGTTCATGAGTTAAAGACCCCCATGACCGCCATTATCGGCTATGCCGATCTTCTGCGCAGCCAGACTCTCTCGCCGGAGGAGCAGCAGAGCGCGGCAAACTATATTTTTAACGAGGGGCGCCGGCTGGAACAGCTCTCGCTCAAGCTGCTGGAGCTTTTCGTCTCCCGGAAGGGGGATTTCGAGCTGCTGCCCTGCCGTCCCAGGGCGCTGCTGAAGGAGGTGGCGGGGACTGTGGGGCCTTCCCTGGCCAGGGAGGGGATCGAATTCCGCTATGAGTGCGGTCCCGGCGTGTGCCGGCTGGAGCCCGATCTGGTGCGCACGCTGCTGACCAACCTGATCGACAATGCCCGCAAGGCCATGGATCAGCCGGGCTGTATCCGGGTCCGGGGAGAGGTCACCCGGGAGGGCTGCCGTTTCACTGTCCAGGATAACGGGCGGGGCATCGCGGCGGAAGAGCTGGCCCATATCAGCGAGCCCTTCTACCGGGTGGACAAGTCCCGCCCTACAGGGCGAATACTGAGACGCAGGTGGAGCTGCTGCCGGACCCCGGCGCAGGCGGACAGCAAAAAACCGCCTCCGCAAGGGAGGCGGGAGCGTACCGGGCGGTGCGTCCTGAGAACGTGGAAATGCCTACGGTTCCCATCATCAACCTGTCCATGCAGAGCGTGGCGGAGATGAACGGTGGGGCCCTGCCGGAGACGGGAAATTCCCTGCGCAAGCAGGCCATCTCCCGGGCGAGGAAGCGGCTGGGGCTGGATGAAAACAGCGCGGCCTACATCCCGGCCAGCAACGTGATGCGCAACGGCGAGGAATATGTGCTGAAGATCACGCGGGCCTCCCTGAATAAGATGCTGTCTCCGGCAGATGGAAACCGAGTGCCTGCGGAAAGCATAGTTGTTCTTGACAATATTGAACGAATTGCCAACAACGGCGTTTGGTTCGACAGCCAGGGAGACCGCAAGGGACGAACGCAGATCAACGGGATCGACCATCTGAAAACCACAGTGTACATCGATGGCGCACCTTATGAGATCGATATGCGCGTCCGGCTGGTCCAGGAAAACGCACGCAGTGCACAGGAAAATGTCCTGTATTATTTCACACCGGAAGAAGTTGTGGCCATAAAAAAAGTAGGCACAACTCCTCCTACAGGTGAACGGCGTGCGCTCACCGGGGCCTCAGAGGGTGTGCCTACTTCTTCTGCCCCCATTATAGCAGATTCCTCCGCCAGTGGCAACACCCAGTATGCCCGGATGGGAGCGGAGTTATCCGGGATGGGGCAGGTGGAGATGATGCCGGGAGCGGATACCCGGACGCAGGTGCGGACGCTGCCCGACCCCGGCGCAGGCGGACAGCAAAAAACCGCCTCCACGGGGGAGGCGGGAACCGGGCTTGTTCCGATCACGGAGCAAAGTGCGGCAAGGCTTTCCAGCGGGAAAAACAACATCATTGTTAGAAAAACGAGTGACATTGTTTCTTTTGTAAGAAACGCGCTGAGGAAGAAGGGCGGGCCTGAACGCCTTTACATGGGGACAATACCGGACAGCGCGGCATCAACAATCAAAGTTGCTACAGGGATGGACGTGGCAGGATATACGGCGATTTTGCCAGGGGATTCTGTTCAGCACATCTTCAAAAACCATGGAGATGTGCTCACAGAAGATTCCAGGGGGCAGAAAGCGGTAACAGCAGAAGATGTTGCTCTCATTCCGCAAGTTATCTCATCTCCGGACAGCGTTTCGCTTTCCGGAGAGCGCGACGCCCTTGGACGGCCTGTGTTACTCATTTCAAAACAAATCGGGGGCACCTATGTCACGGCGCAGGCAGTTACGGATGGAAGGCATGCATTGACAACAAATTCCCTTTGGATAAAAAAAGGGAAGAGCACTGCACCAATCCCTGATGCTGGCATTACGGCCAGCCCCGAGGGCAACGCCCGAAGCGCACTGGTGAGAAGCTCTTCCGTTGACACCAGTATAGCGCAGGACGTGTCAGGTGTCAATGCCCAGTCTGCCCAGGCCGTTCCGGAATCATCCGTAGGCGCGGCGCGGAAGGGCTTCGACCAGTGGTCGGCCTTCCAGGGGACGCGCTCTGAGTTCTTCCCGGAGGGAGCTAACGCGGCCCGGCCGGTGGACGTGCCCACCACGGACCCGGAGGGGCGGAACATCCGCAAGACGGCCTCCACCGCCATGGGGGCCAAGGCAATCCCGGACGCGGTGGTAAAGGACATCGAGGACATGGTGCTCTCCGGGAAGCTCTCCTACGACCGGGTGACAGACAAGGCGTCTATCGGGCGGGCGAAACAGACCATCATTGACGAGGGCTTCCAGCGGGCGCTTGTGGAATTCTCCGCCAGCGTGCGGAAAGGCGTGGTGTCCAAGGATCTGGCCACGCTGGGCCAGCAGCTTCTGGTGAACGCGGCCAACGCGGGGGACGGAAAGGCCACCGCCGAGCTCCTCAGCCTCTACGCCCAGATGGAGACCACTGCCGGACAGGCGGTACAGGCGGCCTCCATCCTGCGGAAGCTGGACCCCACCTATCAGCTCTACGCGGTGGAGCGGACCATTGGGAACCTGCGGGAAGAACTGGCCAGAACACACCCGGACCTGGAGCTGACCATCGACCCGGCGCTGATCGATAAATTCCATCAGCAGAATGACCAGGCGGGCCGGGACGCGGTGATGGAGGAGATCTATCAGAACGTGGCCAGCCAGGTCCCCGCCACCTGGAGGGACAAGTGGAACGCCTGGCGGTATCTTGCCATGCTGGGCAACCCCAGGACCCACATCCGCAACGTGGTGGGCAACGCGGGCTTCCAGCCGGTGCGGGCGATCAAGGACGAGGTGGGCGCGGCGCTGGAAACGGCTGCGGAGAAGCTGGGCTTCCAGTTTGAGCGGACCAAGAGCTTTGCGGCCAGCCCGGAGCTCTACCGGGCGGCGTGGTCGGACTACCCCAACGCGGCGGAGGTCCTTTCCGGAAATAAGTACAACGACGCCCGCAGCGGGATCGAGTCCCGCCGGAAGATCTTCACCCTGCCGGTGCTGGAGTCGGCCCGGACGGGCAACTCCCGGGCGCTGGAGGTGGAGGACGCGCTGTTCAAGCGCGTGACCTACGCCGACGCCCTGGCAAAATACCTCAAGGCCAACAACGTAACGGCGGAACAGCTTACGGCGGGGACCGTGGACCAGGGCCTTTTGGGCCGGGCCAGGGACTACGCCGGGCGGGAGGCGCTGAGGGCCACCTATAACGACCGCAACGCCGTGTCGGACAAGGTGGTGCAGGTGGCCAGAGCGATGGGCCCCTTCGGGGAGGCGGTGCTGCCCTTCAAGCGCACCCCGGCCAACATTCTGGCCCGTGGCCTGGAGTACAGTCCGGCGGGGTTTGCCAAGTCCATCACCTACGACCTATACCAGGCCAAAAAGGGGAATAAGACCGCCGCTGAGGTCATCGACAACATGGCCGCCGGACTGACCGGGTCTGCCCTTATGGCCCTGGGCGCGTATCTGGCCGCACAGGGACTGGTGCGCGGCGGGGGCGACGATGAGAAGCAGGAGGCGCTGGACGATCTGGCCGGACGGCAGAGCTACGCGCTCAACCTGCCCGGCGGCGGCTCGGTGACGCTGGACTGGCTGGCGCCGGAGGCGCTGCCCTTCTTCATGGGGGTGGAGCTTGCCGAGGCCATTGGCCGGAGCGGCTTTACCGGAGACGGGCTGGTGACGGCCCTGGCAGCCTCCGCCGAGCCCATGCTGGAGATGTCCATGCTCCAGTCCCTGAACGACCTCATCGACAGCGTGTCCTACGCGGAGAGCAGCGGGAAGCTGCCCGCCATCGCGGGCTCGGCACTGGTGAGCTACCTGTCCCAGGCCATCCCAACCATCGGCGGCCAGATCGAGCGCACGGCGGAGGACAGGCGCACGAGCACCTACACCGACAAGAGCGCCCTGCTGCCCACAGACGTCCAGTACGCCCTGGGCCGGGCCAGCTCCCGTATACCGGGGTGGGACTACCAGCAGGTCCCCTACATCGACGCATGGGGCCGGGAAGAGCCCACGGGGACCCTTCCCATGCGGGCGATGAACAACTTCCTGAATCCGGCCTACACCTCCTTCACCAACGTGACGGCGGCAGACGCGGAGATCCAGCGCCTCTATGACCGGACTGGATACGGCAGCGTGGTGCCCAGCCGGGCCCCCAGGTTCTTTACCGTGGACGGGAAAGAGAAGTACCTGAACGGGGAGGAGTACGTCCGATACGCCAAAAAGCGGGGAGAGACGGCCTACAACGTTCTGAGCTACATCATCGAAAGCGGCACTTACCGGGCCATGAGCGACGAGGACAAGGCAGATCTGGTCTCCGACGTGTACCAGTATGCAGACGCGGTTGGAAAGGCCGCTGTGAGCGGCTATGAGCCGGATGGCTGGGTGGCCAAGGCCATGTCCAGCGGCGTCCCCGCAGGCGCGTACATGCTCTACCGGAGTACCGCGGACGCCAATGGGGACGGGACCGTCTCCGGAAGCGAGGCGGCACATGCCCTGCTGCCCCTGAGCGGACTGAACGACCGGAAGAAGGGCAAGGTATGGCAGTCCCAGGACAACAGATGGAACGAGGAGAAGAACCCCTTCACCGGTGCCCTTTCCGCCGCCGGGATCCCGCCGGAGACGGCCGCGGACATCCTGACGCGGTACGGGGAGATCGACCGGGCGGCGTACAGCGGCGATTCGGTCCCCCGGCAGAAGCAGACCGAGCTGTCCAAATATCTGGATGGGTTGGGACTGACCGCCGAACAGCGGGCTGTGGTGGACGAGACCTTCCGGTTCTACAGCATGTTCCCAGCCAAGGTCCTCCCTTACAGCATCGGCACCATGAGCGACGCCGCTCAGAAAAAGTGGCCGGCTGCACAGTCGTGGGGCATGAGCGAGGAAGACTATCTGAAGTACTACGCCATCTATTCCGGGGACGGGAAAAAGGCGGACAAGATCCGGAAGCTGCAGGAGGCCGGTATGACCCAGCGCCAGGTGAAACACTTCTATGAGATCATGGGCAGTGAGAAATAAGAAAGCGAGGTACATCCATGGAAGAACACATCAACGCCTGGAAGGCCGCCGTCACGGCGGTGCTGGGCGGCCTGACCGCCCTGTGGGGGTGGCTTGGCTGGCTGCTGCTGGGCTGGATCGCCCTGGTGGCCCTGGACTATATCACCGGCTCCCTGGCCGCCTGCAAGGAGGGGAAATGGTCCTCCAAGGCCGCACGGGATGGCGTCTGGCACAAGGCCGGTATGGTGGTGGTGGTCCTGGTGGCCGCCGGTGCAGACCTGCTGCTCTCCCTGGTGCTGGAGAACCTGCCGCTGGTGGAGCTGCCCTTTGCCTATACCGGGCTGCTGCTGCCGCTGGTGCTGGTATGGTACTGCATCACAGAGCTGGGGAGCATCGGCGAGAACGCCGTGCTCATGGGCGCACCCGTGCCCGCATGGCTCCCCCGGCTCCTGGCCGCCGGAAAAGACGCCGTGGATCAGGCGGGGGATACAATCTCGCCGGAGAAGAAATAAAAGAGGCCCGCCCCGCAGGATAGACTGTGGGGCGGGCCTTTTGTCACTGCACTTACGACATGTACAAATTTGTGCTGTTAGTTACAGGTTAGTTGCAAGTTGGTTACAAATTTTGCGTCTGAAACCATGTGAAGCCGCTGCGGCGCAATGGATACTGTTAGTTTTAGAATGGCATGAATCTATTACATTTGGATTAAATTATACGGCAGATACTTGCGTGGTAAGTGGAAAGGGTATAAAATAGAGCCAGCTTAAGGGAAAAGGAGGTCATTTTACATGGCATTTTTCGACGACCTGAAGAGTAAGGCGGCGGAGTTGACCCAGGTGGGTGTTGCCAAATCCAAGCAGCTGGCGGAGATCGCAAAGCTGAATCTGGCCAACAGCGGCGAGGAGGACGCCATCCGGAAGGCCTATATCGAGATCGGCAAGCTCTATTATGCCGAGCGTGGCATGGCCCCCGAGGCGGCCTACAGCGCCCTGTGTGAGAAGATCACCACCGCCAAGATCAATATCGAGGAAAACAAGGCCCGCATTGCCGAGCTTAAGGAAGAGGGCAGCATCAAGGATTCCGACGTGGAGTCCGTAGTCGTGGAGACCGAGGTCCCCGCGGAGGAGCCTACGGAGCCAGCCGCCCCCGTGGAGCCCCATGAGGACTGCGGTTGCTGCTGCGGCTGCGAGAAAGACAAGCCCCAGGAGTAAGCTCCCGGCGGCAAAAGACAATGAAAAAGGTCCGCTCTCCATTGGAGAGCGGACCTTTTCTTATATTCTTACAGGATGTGGCGGCCGTAAACATAGACGCCGCTATAGTAACCGGAGTTCAGGTTATCGATCTTGACGGAGTATGTATTGGTAGAGGCGTGGATAAACTGACCGCCGCCGATATAGATGCCCACATGGGAGACCGGCTTGCTGGTATTGGCGCGGAAGAAGACCAGATCGCCGGGCTGGAGCTGGCTCTTGGAAACCGCAGAGCCGTTGGAGAGCTGGGCGGTGGCGGTACGGTTGAGAGTCACGCCGAAGTGAGCATAGACATATTTGGTGAAGCCGGAGCAGTCAAAGGCGTTGGGGCCGTTTCCGCCCCAGGAGTAAGGCACACCCAGGAACTTCTTGGCATAGGCCACGATCTGCTGGCCCACGCTGGAGGAGGCTGCCACAGTGTCGTCACCGCGGGAAGAGACAGTATCCTTGGTGGTGATCAGATAATCGCTGCTGACATAACCGGTCTGATCGTTATAGGAGATCTTGTACCAGTTGCTGTCCACACCGATGATCTTAACCACGGCGCCGCTGGGCAGGGCCGTGACCTTGGAGGCATCGGTGGAGGGAGCGCTGCGCACATTGAGCGTAGCGCCGTCAGTATTCACCTTGCCGTAGCCGATGGCGGCGTCGGCCTTGTCGGAAATGGTGAGGTAGTCGCCGGACATATAGCCCTGGACCGACTTGTAATCCACTTTGTACCAGTTGCTGCCGGCGTCCTCCAGCACTACAACGGCGTCACCCTTGGCAGCGGTGGCCAGAATGGTGGATTCCGTGCTGGCGGCGGAGCGGAGACGGAGCGCGTCGGCGTTCACAGTGCCGACGCTGATGCTGGCGGCGGCCGCGCTGACGAGGCAGGCACAGGAGACAACGGCCGTAACGGCCATAACGCGCAGGAGCTTCACGGGCTGTATCATTGGTAACTTCCTCCGTTCAAACTGACGGCCACCGGAAAGCAGCCTGGATCTGTACGTTCGTGTTTTGGTAAAGCCTGAGTTACTTGCCGGCAAGCGCCCGGTCCAGCCACACGGCGGCCACGTCCATGGCGGCGTACAGGCTGTCCTTTTCGCTCTTCTTGACCACGCGGTCGCGGCTCTTCAGGTCGGGATCGGTGAGCTGGAGCTGCACCAGGACTCTGTTGGCCACATCCAGGTCCTGGACTTTTTTGGTGCTCAGGATTTGAAATATGATGATATATTTATCGGCCATGCTTCCGTAATAGATCAGATTGCCTTTACGGCGGAGCGGATGGCCCTTGTAGACCAGGGGATACTTCTCGTTTGCCATGAAAACCTCCAAAAACTCAACTAAAAACTGTAACCAAATTGTAACACATTGTTTCCAACTTGTCAAACATGAATTATGTTAATTTCCTGTTAAATCTACGGAAAATCCTTCCTGAAACGGACCCGGGCCTTCCGCTGTTTGCAAGAAGGGCGCGGAAACGGATGTGGGCGGCATGCAGAGGGAGGCTTGCTGTAAATCTGCCGAAATCCCAAAATCCTTGTATGTCATGCTGTATTAATAAAACGATAATATAGTATCCATATACAAATATTTTTTACATTTTACATTCTATTGACTAATAAAAATTCGAAAATATAATAGAATCAGGCATTGAGGAGAAAACGGATATCTTTGCCGAAAATCAGTGTTCCCGCCTGTGCGGCGGACATGAAACAGGGAGGAATGGCACAGATGAAGCAGATCTGCGATCTAAGAAGCTATCTGGAAGTACTCAGAGAGCACGGACGGCTGGCTGTAGTGGACCGCGAGGTGGATTGGCGGTATGAGCTGGGTTCCGTCCTGGCTACGCTGGAGTCCCAGGGACAGAGGGGCGGACTTTTTACCCGGATAAAAGAAAAGGAGGGCTCCGTGTGCGGCGGATTGCTGGGGTCCATGGACAATATCGCTCTGGCCCTTGGCTGCGGGAAGCAGGAGATCACCGAGCGCCTGGAACAGTGCCTGGAGCGTCCGGTCCGGCCCCGGGTGGTGGAGCACGCGCCCTGCCAGGAGCATGTGATCACCGGGGCGGATATTGATCTGACCAGGCTACCCGTGCCCATTCACGCTCCGCTGGACGGCGGCCCTATCATTACCGGCGGCGTAGTCGTGAGCCGGGCTCTGGACGGCCGGGCGCAGAACCTGTCTTTCCAGCGGATGCATATTAAAAGCCGGGATAAGCTGAGCATTTTTATCAATGAGTGGCGGCATCTCAAGGAATTTTATGAGGAGGCGGAGGGCCAGGGGCGGCCGCTGCCCATCGCTGTGGTCATCGGCGCCGATCCGGTGGTCTACATCGGCGCGGGCCTGCGCTATGCCGGGGATGAGCTGGAGGTGGCGGGCGCCATCCGGGGCGGCCCTGTGGATGTAGTCAAATGCGTGACCTCCGACGTGCTGGTGCCCGCCACAGCGGAATATGTCATCGAAGGCGAGATCCTGCCCGGGCTGCGCGAACCGGAGGACGGACCTCTGGGCGAGTTTACCGGCCATTACAGCAAGCCGTGGGACGTGCCGGTGCTCCAGGTCAAAGCCATTACACACCGAGACGCGCCCATCTATCAGACCATCAACGGCGCCTCCTTTGAGCATGTGGTACTGGGCAATGTGATCCCACGGGAACCTCTGCTGAAAAAATTCACTACCTATGTCAGCTCCGGCGTCAGGGATGTACATCTGCCGCCCTATGGATCCGGTTTCCTGGCCATCATTCAGGTGAAGAAATCCAATCCGGGAGAGCCCAAAAACATCGCCCTGGCCGCTATGGCGTCCTACGTGAACATCAAGAATGTCATCGTGGTGGACGAGGATGTGGATATCTATGATCCGGCCGACGTGATGTGGGCGGTATCCAACCGGGTGGTGCCTGAGCGGGACATTTTTTATGTGCCCAATTCCCAGGGACACGAGCTGGACCCCTGCTCCGACGAGCGGGGCATGCAGACCAAGATGGGCATTGACGCCACCCTCAGCGAGAGCAGCCGCTGCCTGCAGCGGGTACGCTACCCCAAAGTATCCCTGGCTGATTACGGCGTGTGAGCCATCTGCCCCGGAAAAAGAGAAACGTAAAAAACCTCCGGCCGTATACACGGCCGGAGGTTGCAACTGACGCAAAAGCAGGAGCACCGGCTGCCTATGCAGCCGGTGCTCCCGACGAAAAGGGCGGTCACTGCTCAAAGGAGGATTTGGGCAGAATACCGGCTTGTTTAAGAGAGCCGTCCTTGACGCTCTCCACCGCGCTGTCGATCTCGGCCAGCTGCTCGCTGGTGAGTTCGGCGCCGTGGCCATGGAAGTCACTGATGGAAATGGCACCTTCGTTGATGCCGAAGAGATGAAGCTCGGGCGTAAAGCTGCCGTCCAGACCGGACTCGATGATGGAGAAGATCATGAGCTGGTTGCTCTGGATCATGGACGCCTTTACGGTATCAGGGGCCACGTCGTACTGGTCGCTGATATAGCCGATATGACTGATCCCTTTTTCCCTGGAGGCCTCGATGGCGCCCAGGGAGGCGGAGTTGGCAGAGGCGCAGATCACGTCGGCACCCTGCTCGATAAAGGCCATAGCCATCTCTTTGCCCTTGGCGATATCGGTCATGGTCTCGGCACAGCCGGAGAGGACCTGGATATCAGGGTTGATATATTTGGCGCCGGCTTCAAAGGCCTTGGCGGCGTCCTGCATGTGGGGCGCGGTGTTGCCGATAATGACGCCCACCATGTTCTGCCTGGAATACTCGGCCGCCAGTACGCCGGCCAGGAAGCCGGTCTGGGGCGTGTTGAAGCGGTAAGCGCCCACGTTGGGAGCCTGTGCGCTGTTGCCGTTCATGATGGCGTAAATGGTATCGGGAAAGTCGGGGGCCACGGCCAGAGCCGCGTCGGAAAATTCGTTACCCACGCAGATGACCATATCATATCCCTGGGCGGCATAGTCCCGGAGAGTGGTTTCATAGTCAGCCAGAGCCACGCCCTCGGACAGGGCGGTCTCAATCTGGTACTTTTCCGCAGCCATAGTCATGCCCTCGTAGGCGGACTGGTTCCAGCCGGCGTCGTTCTTATAGCCGGGCAGGACCATGGCCACTCTGTAGGCGGTATCAGCGGGGGCCTGACTGGGCTGGGCGGCGGCGGAGGGAGCGGGAGCCGGAGAAGCGGAGGGCTTGGAGCCCTGGGAGGAGCAGCCAGCGGCCAGACCGGCCAGAAGACTGATGGCGAGAAGCGCAGAGAAGATCTTGTTCCGTTTCATTCTAAACCTCCTACAGATGATTCACGCTGGACAGGATGCCAGCGGCCGGAGCGCTTCCCGGGGCCGGCGGCTGCAGCGCGCCGGCACGGCGGAGGATGGCGCGTCATGCCCAAAAGTGGTAAAATGATGCCAAAGCGTTCATTTTACGGCGGTGACGGTCGTCCGGAAGGCCTTTACAAGTTTATCTTACGATTGGTACACACAGAAAGTCAATACGCGACTTATTTTCAGAAAAAACTTTGTAAATGACAACGAAAACGGCAGAATGAAAAGGGACAGAGCCGCGGTGCGGGCAGGATTTAAGGATGAAATAAGGAGAAGCACGGGCCAGGAAAAAGGACGGAAGCAAAGAAAGGAAGCGAGTGTTTTGCGCTATAAGATCGCGGTGGTGACCACCGAATATATGCAGACCCATATCAAGGCCTGCCTGGCAAAACTGGATCTGGACTGTGATTTTTCCATCTATCTCTATGACCCGTCGGATGATCTCTATGAGATATACCGTTCCATTCCGGACGGGGTGGCGGGGATCATGACCAGCGGCAACCGCTTTGCCCGGGCGATCCAGGAGAACGCGCCGGGGGACGACCGGGTCATTGTTCCACTGGCACTGGACGACGCCGCGCTCCACAGGCTGTTTTGGTACCTTCAGCGTAAAAGCGGCAAGCTGCTGGAGCCCGGACGGATCTACTGTGACTTCCTGGAGCGGATGCATATCTCGGTGGAAGAATTTCTGGCGGAGGATTATGGCGGCTCTCTGACCCGGGCCATGAATATGGAACGGGAGGAAGAGCCGGGCGAGAACCTGCAGCTGAGCGAGATGATGCAGTACCGGAAGCTGTTGGCGGTGTGGAAAACGGGGGAATTCGATACCATTGTCACCCGCTTCAGCGGGCTGATCCCCCTGCTGCGGGAGCAGGGTGTACGGGCTTATTGTCCCTATCCCAGCATTGACAATGTGCGCAGCACCTGCCAGCTCCTGCTGCAGGAGGCCCAGCTGCGGCAGATGCGGGAAAATCAGCCCGCCGAGATCCACATCAACATATGGCTGACCAATCCGGCGTACAGCATTGAGCCGCTCTTTGAGTCCCAGTGTGCCCTGCTGCAGCAGGCGCTGGCAGAGTTCTTTTCCGATGCTGAGAGCCGCTATATCCTGCGGCGCAATCATTTTGGCTTTGTGGTGCTTACCGGCCGGAAGATGGTGGAGGCCTATACCGGACATTACTCGGTGTGCCGGCTCAGCAGCTTTTTAGCCAGGAGGCTGGATTTTAAAGTATCGGTGGGATACGGTATCGGCAGGAATACCTATCAGGCGCGGGTCAATGCCATCAACGCCACGCGGGAGTCCAAGGTCCTTGGACACAGCTATGTGATGGACGAAAATGACAAGCTCATCGGGCCGCTGGCAGTCCGGGATCAGGGCGGCGCCGTGGTCCGGCCCGCCACGTTCTCCTTTCTGGCTGAACGTGCGGGACTGTCGGAAGGTACCGTGGCCCGGGTGCTGAACGTACTGGAGCAGATGCCCAATCAGCGCCTCACCTCCGGGGAACTGGCCCAGGCCCTCTCCGTCGCCCGGAGAACGGCAAATTATTTCCTGAGCGCCATGTGCCAGGCCGGGATCCTCCGCGTGGTGGACGAGCGGAGACAGGGCCGCGGCCGGCCGGAGAAAGTGATGGGCCGGGCGGATATGCTGGGGCCTGTCAGCACCGCAGAGAGCGGGTGAACCCGGCAAAAACGAACAGAGAGAGAAACCTCCCCCGGCGCGTCTGCGCCGGGGGAGGTTTGTATCTGCGGGGCGTTCGGGGCGGCTTACCGGGACAGCCAGACCAGGTTTTTGTCGCTGACGAAATTGGGCACGCTGTAGAGCACCAGGGCCTGATCGATCCCGTTTTCGGCGATATACTGGCTCACCGAGAGCTTGTAGTACCGGGGGTCCACCAGGTGAATCTCGGAGAAGTGGGCGGTGAGGAAGGGAACCAGACTGTCGGTATAGGAGTCCCGGACGATCAGCAGTTTGGGCGCATCGGTGTGAGGAGTGCGGACGACGCACAGGGACTGGTTGCCCCCCAGGAACATGGAGTACTTGTCCTTGACGGAGAGGAAGGAGGTGTCGTAGAGGGAACGGGCCTCCTCCACGGGGTTGCCCTTGGCGTCGTAGGTATGGGAGGTGACGGTAATGCCGTCATCGGGCACATAGGTCTCGATGGAGTCGGGCCGGACCCAGCGCACGCCGGAGGAGGAGTAGACGGTGCCGTAGAAGGAGTCGCTCCGGGTGGTCTTTGTATAGTCCGACAGGGGGACGGCCTGCATGCCCATGGCATCCATCAGGGCGGTGTAGCCGTAATAGGCCCCCAGGCTGGTCCAGTGGTGGTCGGTGCGGTAGTAGATGTCCTCGTTCTTGTGGGCGGTCATGGCGCTCCAGGTGTCGTAGACCCGGGCGCTGGTGAGGGTGGAACCGGCCTGGTCAATGACCACCTTCTGGCTGGCGTTGGGGGCGCCGTCGGGTAAGCGGTCGGCCCAGACCTCTGCCGCGCCGGGGATGAGGGAGAACAGGACCGGGACCCCGGCCTTGGCGGCGAACTGGTCCACGTACTTCAGATTGGCGGCCACCTGGGCGGCGTCGGGGGTATCGAACCGGGTGATGAGGGTGTCGTCCTTGCAGAAATAGACGCCGTTGTTCTCCTGCTTGCCCATGAGCCGCTCGGTGCGGGCCTTCAGGTCCACCCAGGCGTCCCGGCCGGGGAACTGGTCGGTGGTGTAGGTCTCAAAGTCCGACATGAACTGGCCGCTGAGCACCGAGGCGGCGGAGAGCTCGGGCATCTGCTGGAGGGCGCGGTTCTCCAGCGGGGAGAACTCCTGATCCGGACAGACGGCGCCGGCCACCAGAAAGACGGCCAGAAAGGCGGAGAAGAGCGCGGTAATGAAAATACAGTAGCGTTTACTCATGAGACGGACCTCCTCAGAAACGGAAATAAAGGAAGGGGTTGTAGGTGGCGTCCACCAGATAGGCGGTGGAGAGCAGCAGGCCGGCCATCAGCAGGACGGGGAGCAGGAGCTGCTTGCGCCGGACGGAGAGACGGCACCACAGCCGGGCCCCCAGGGGCACGGCGGCCGCGCAGGAGACAGCCAGGGTGGGGAGATAGGAGCGCAGGTAGTAGCGGAAGGCCCCGTCGGCCAGACCGCCCTCCGCCATGCCGAACATGGCCGCGAGATAGGCCCCCATGTGGCCGAAATCCTCAATGGCGAAGATGGCCCAGCTCACCGCCACCAGAAACAGGGTGTATACATGCCGTACCGCAGCGGGCAGGCGTTCCAGGAACTGGAGCAGGAAGAACTTCTCCAGAATGAGCAGCACCGCGAAGTACAGCCCCCAGAGCAGGAAGTTCCAGCTGGCGCCGTGCCAGATGCCGGTGGCCGCCCACACCACCAGAAGGTTGAAGAGCAGCCTGCCACGGCTCACCCGGTTGCCCCCCAGGGGGATATACAGGTACTCCCGGAACCAGGTGCCCAGGGAGATGTGCCACCGGCGCCAGAATTCCGTGATGGAGCGGGAGATATAGGGATAGTTGAAGTTGGGGCTGAACTCGAAGCCCAGCATCCGGCCCAGGCCGATGGCCATGTCGGAGTAGCCTGAGAAGTCGAAGTAGAGCTGGAGGGAAAACGCCAGGATGCCCAGCCAGGCCCCGGCGGTGGTGAGCTGCCCGGCGGGCATGGCCTTATAGGCGTCCCACAGCATACCCAGGTTGTTGGCCAGCAGCACCTTTTTGGCCAGTCCCACCACAAAGACCTGCACGCCGGAGGCAAACTGCTCGGGGGAGTGGGCACGGTGCTCCAGCTGATCGTCCAGATCCTTGTATTTGATGATGGGACCGGCGATGAGCTGGGGGAACAGGGTGACGAAGGTGCCGAAGGTAATGATGTTCTTCTGGCAGCGGGCGTCCCCACGGTAGACGTCGATGGTATAGCTCATGGTCTGGAAGGTGTAAAAGGAGATGCCGATGGGCAGACGGATGTTCAGTACCGGCAGGAAGCCCAGCCCCACTGCGGCGAGGGAGCGGGCGATAAAATCCCAGTATTTGAAGAAGAACAGCAGCGCCAGGTTGAACACCACCGACGAGGCCACCGCCAGCCGGGCGCCTTTGTCGTTGCCTCGCTCCTTGCACCGGGTGACCAGCATGCCGTGGGTGTAGTCGATGGCGATGGAGGCGAACATGATGAGGATGTACTTGGGCTCGCCCCACCCGTAGAAGATCAGGTTAAAGACCAGCAGCACCGCGTTGCGCAGGCGCAGGGGGGCGATATAGTAGATCAGCAGTACGATGGGCAGATAGAGGAACAGAAAATAAAGACTGGAAAAGACCAAGGGGCGTACCCTCCCGTCGTGCGAAATGAGAGCGCCCGGCGCGTATACCGGGCGCTCAGTTCAAAAGTATAGCGCAAAGAGCTTATTTTGTATAGGTGTTAAAGGCGGTCACGGCCGAATCGGCGTATTCCGTGACGGCGAAGAGGACGTAGCTGCCGCTGGTGACCAGCTTGTAGTTCTGCACCAGCTCCAGCTGGGCGGGCAGGTACTGGCTCCACTGCTCCTCCAGGTCGGCCTGGTGGGCCTGGAGGGCCTTTTTCACGGTGTCCATCTTGCCGTCCTTTACCTTGGCAATAAAGAACTCGGTGGCCTGTACGTTCATCAGGGGCATTTTGCAGATGTACTCCTCCAGATCACCGGCGTCGATGCCGTAGATGGAGGACAGCAGATCCGCGTCCAGATCGGTGAGGGTGGGCAGCTCATTTTTGGAGATGTCCGTCCAGATGGACTCCACCACGGAGACGGTGGGCGCAGGCGTGGGCTTGGCGGTGGGTGCGGCAGAGGGCTTGGAAGAAGGCCTGGCGGTGGGCGCGCTGCTGCTCTGGCTGTTGGGAGTGGCGGCGGGCTGAGTGGCCTCGGGGGCGGGAGTCTCAGCGGGAATGTCAGTGGCGCCGCCGGAGACAGGCGCGTCGCTGGGCTGGACGCCTGCGCCCTCGTCGGTGGGCGCAGGGGAGGGAGAGAGGGAGACCACGGGGGCGGAGGACTCGGGCGCGGGGCTGGAGGCGGGGGGCTGGCTGTCGCCGCAGGAGGCCAGCAGGCCCAGGGTGAGAACGCCGGCCAGAGCAAGGGAAGAGATCCGGTGATTCATATGTCTGATAACTCCTTTTGATCGTTGTATTTGACTGGTAAGAGAGACCGGCGGCCCGGGAGGCTTACCGGTTTCGTTATCCTTTGACGGAGGCGGAAGCAAAAAGTTCCCGGGAAATAAAGTTTATATAAATGGAGATTTTCCCCACTGGGGCACGGATGAAGTGACGGCAGGCAATAAAAAACGCAAGGATAAATACCGGAAGATTGTCTGTCCGCGCAGTACGGACAGACGGCCAATGAAATTTACAAACTCTTTACCCTTGCGTGGAGGACGGCTTTACAGAGTATCCGCTATACTGACGGTGTCCTCAAGAGACAGCAAATCAAACGGAAATGATCAGATTGGAGATCGAAGAAAATGAAAAAGTGGATCACTCTTGCTTTGTCCGGCGTTCTCACCCTGGGTCTGCTGGCCGGCTGCGGCAGCACACAGTCCGGCTCCGCCCCCGCCCCCACCCAGCCCGCCGCCTCTGAACCCGCCGCGCCCGCCGAGCTCTCCGGCGTGGTCAACACCGATGGTTCCACCTCCATGGAGAAGGTCATCGGCGCGCTGAGCGAGGCCTTCATGGAGCAGAACAAGGGCGTCACCGTCAACTACAGCGGCACCGGTTCCGGTACCGGCATCACCTCTGCCCAGTCCGGCGCCTGTGACATCGGCCTGTCCAGCCGCGACCTGAAGGCGGAGGAGACCGGCGTGGTGGCCACCGTGGTGGCCAAGGACGGCATCGCCATCATCGTCAACCCCCAGAATCCGGTAGCCGACCTGACTGTGGAGCAGATCGCCGCCCTGGCCACCGGCGAGATCAGCAACTGGAAGGACGTGGGCGGCAATGACGGCGCGGTGGCCTTCATCGGCCGCGAGGCCGGCTCCGGCACCCGTGACGGCTTTGAGTCCATCACCGGCACCTCCGACAAGTGCAAGTACACCAATGAGCTGACCTCTACCGGCGACGTGGTGGCCAACGTGGCCTCCAACCCCAATGCCATCGGCTACGCCTCCCTGTCCGCCGTGGATGAGACCGTGAAGGCCGTCACCGTGGGCGGCGTGGCCCCCAGCGAGGAGACCGTTCTGGACGGTACTTACGCCATTCAGCGTAACTTCAACCTCGTCACCAAGGAGGGCGCCGATCTGACCCCCGCTGCCCAGGCCTTCTTTGACTTCGCCACTTCCAAGGATGCCGCGGAGCTGATCGCTGCCGCCGGCGCCGTACCTGTGGCCAAATAACAAAAGTTTCCCCCTTCCCTTCACCCGGAGCCTCCCCGGCGATGTTTCTCCGCCGGGGAGGCCTTCGGGCATCCCACTGTTCTGAGAAAGGTCGTGCGGTATGATGGATGAGTGTGTCTCCAGGCCCGATCCTGCCGGGGACGGGACCCGGAGCGCCCGGGTCAGGCCCGGGGCGGTCCGGGTGAGCGGTGCTAAGCTGTTCGAGACCGTCATGTACGTGGTGTTCCTGCTCTGCGGCCTCATCGCCGTGGGCTTTGTGTGCTTCATCAGCGTCTATCTCATATGGTCCGGTCTGCCTGCCATCCGGGAGATCGGACTCATGGATTTCCTCTTCGGCAAGACTTGGGCCTCCACGGCAGCGGAGCCGGAGTTCGGCATCCTGCCCTTTATCCTCACCTCCATTTACGGCACGGCGGGGGCCATTGTCATCGGTGTGCCCGTGGGCTTTATGACCGCCGTGTTCCTGGCCAAGGTGGCGCCGCCCCGGCTGGCCGCCGTGGTCCGCCCGGCGGTGGACCTGCTTGCCGGCATCCCCTCGGTGGTGTACGGCCTCATCGGCATGATGGTGCTGGTGCCTGCCGTCCGGGAATGGTTCCATCTGCCTGACGGAGCCAGCCTCTTCGCGGCCATCATCGTGCTGGCCATCATGATACTGCCCTCCATTATCAGCGTGTCCGAGACCGCCCTCAAGGCGGTGCCCCGGGAATATGAGGAGGCCAGTCTGGCCCTGGGGGCCACCCATATTGAAACGGTATTCCGGGTATCGGTCCCCGCGGCCTCCAGCGGTATCGCCGCGTCGGTGGTGCTGGGCATCGGCCGTGCCATCGGCGAGGCCATGGCCATCATGATGGTGGCGGGCAACGTGGCCAACATGCCCTCCCTGTTCAAAAGCGTCCGCTTCCTTACCACTGCCGTGGCCAGCGAGATGAGTTATGCCGCCGTGGGCAGCCTTCAGCGCCAGGCCCTCTTCTCCATTGCGCTGGTGCTGTTCCTCTTCATCATGCTGATCAATGTAGCCCTCAACGCCCTGCTCAAACGCAAGACGGACTGATCTCCGCTTTCTTACATTCTTGGATTTTGGCAAGGAGAATGATATACTTATGCAAGCACGATCTCTCTCGGGCAGGCGCAGGCTCTATGACCGCACGCTGACTGCGCTGCTCTACTTCTGCGCGCTGCTGACCTGCGCGCTGCTGGTGTTCCTCATCGGCTATATCTTCCTGCGGGGATTGCCCCATGTGACCTGGGAGCTGCTGTCCACCAAGCCCAGCTACCTGCGGGACAGCATCGGCATCCTGCCAAACATCGTCAATACCGTCTATCTGGTGGTGCTGACGCTGCTTTTTACCCTGCCTCTGGGCGTGGGAGCGGCCATCTATCTCACTGAGTATGCCGGGAACCGCCGGCTGGTGTCGGTGATCGAGTTTGCCACTGAGACCCTCACCGGTATCCCCTCCATCATCTACGGCCTGGTGGGCATGCTCTTTTTCTGCGAGTTCCTGGGCCTTGGCAAGGCGCTGCTGGCCGGCGTCCTTACCCTGGTCATCATGACGCTGCCCACCATCATCCGCACCACCCAGGAGAGCCTGAAGACAGTTCCCCAGAGCTACCGCGAGGCCGCCCTGGGCCTGGGCGCGGGCAAGTGGCACATGATCCGCACGGTGGTGCTGCCCTCCTCGGTGGACGGTATCGTCACCGGCTGCATTCTGGCCGTGGGCCGCATCGTGGGCGAGTCGGCCGCCCTGCTCTTCACCGCCGGCATGGGCATGAGCCTCAACCGCTTTTTCGTCTGGACCGGAGACCTGGCGGGCAGCGCCGCGGCCACTCTGGACAGCTTTCTGCACAGCTCGGGCGCCAGTCTCACCGTGGCCCTGTACGTCTACGCCAAGGAGCGGGCCGAGTTTGACGTGGCTTTCGGCATCGCGGCCATCCTGATGATATTGACGCTGGTCATCAACCTGTCGGCCAAACTGGTGGGCCGCAGGCTGCGCCGCGCGTAAGGAGGTATCCGGTATGAAGGAAAACATCGTGCTCTCCGCGGAGAAGCTCAATCTCCACTATGGGACGGCCCACGCCCTCAAGGACGTGGATATCGACATCCCCGAAGGGCAGGTCACCGCGCTCATCGGACCCTCCGGCTGCGGAAAGTCCACCTTCCTCAAGACCCTGGACCGGATGAACGACCTGGTGCCCGGCGTGCGCATCGAGGGAAAGGTGCTCTACCGGGACCAGGACATCTACGCCCCCGGGCTGGACGTGACCTGGCTGCGCAAGCAGATCGGCATGGTATTCCAGAAGCCCAATCCCTTCCCCATGTCCATCTACGACAACATTGCCTACGGCCCCCGCACCCACGGCGTACGGAACAAGAGCCAGCTGGACGATATCGTGGAGCAGTCCCTCCGGGGGGCCGCCATCTGGGACGAGGTGAAGGACCGGCTGAAGAAGTCGGCGCTCTCCCTCTCAGGCGGGCAGCAGCAGCGCATCTGTATCGCCCGGGCCCTGGCGGTGGAGCCCGACGTGCTGCTGATGGATGAGGCCACCTCCGCCCTGGACCCCATCTCCACATCCAAGATCGAGGACCTGATCGCCGACCTGAAGGGCCGGTATACCATCGTCATCGTCACACACAATATGCAGCAGGCCACCCGCATTTCGGACAAGTGCGCCTTCTTCCTGCTGGGTGAGCTCATCGAGTTCGGCGATACCACCCAGCTCTTCTCGGTCCCCCGGGACAAGCGGACGGAGGACTACATCACCGGCCGCTTCGGATAACGGGGCAGCCGCCCCGGAGCGAGCCTCATTCCATAAGGAGGACTCAGATATGCGAAAAACCTTTGACGCCGAGCTCCAGGAGCTCAGCGCGGAGATGATCGATATGGCGGCCGCGGCGGAGGACGCCATTGACCTGGTAACGGCCTCGTTGGCCGCGCCGGACGACCGGCAGGCCCGGGAGGCCATCTCCCTGACCCATACCATGGACCAGACCGAGCGGGATATTGAAAACCGCTGCCTGCGGCTGCTGCTCCAGCAGCAGCCCGTGGCCCGGGACCTGCGGACCATCTCGGCCGCCCTGAAAATGGTCACCGACCTGCAGCGCATCGGCGACCAGTGCGCCAATATCGCGGAGATCTCGCTGCTGCTGGTGCGGGAGCCGGGCGGCTCCATCCCAAGCCACATCCGGGAAATGAGCCGGAAGGCGGGATACATGGTCAAGCGGGCCATCTTCGCCTACGCCAACCGGGACCAGAACGCCGCCGGCGAGGTCATCGGCCTGGATGATGCGGTGGATGAGCTGTTCCGCACGGTGAAGGGGGACCTGGTGGCCCTCATCCGGGAGAGCCAGGACAACGCCGACCGGGCCATCGACCTGATCATCATCGCAAAATACCTGGAGCGCATCGCGGACCACGCAGTCAACATCGCCCAGTGGGCCATCTACTGCGTCACCGGGACGCTGGTGGACCCCAGCTGATTTCACAAGGAGGGACGAGGGCTATGGCCAACACCATCGTGATCGTGGAGGATGACAGCAGCATCCGGGAGATGCTGCGCTATTATTTCCAGTCCACTGGGAACGATGTCCGGGCTTATGAGAGCGGCGAGGAATTTTTTGAGGCCGAGCGCGGACACGCCGCCCCCACGATCTACCTGCTGGACATCATGCTGCCCGGGATGGACGGACTGGAGATCCTGCGCCGGCTCCGGGCCGGCCGGGCCACCGCGGACGTGCCCGTCATCATGCTCACCGCCCGCACCGCCGAGATGGACCGGGTGGAGGGGCTGGAGAGCGGCGCCGACGACTATGTGGTCAAGCCCTTTGGATTGATGGAGCTCCAGGCCCGCATCAAGGCGGTGCTCCGCCGTACCCGGCGGGAGTCCCCCGTTCTCCGCTGCGGGGACCTGGAGATTGACAGCTCGGCCCGTACCGTACGCAAAGGCGGCGTGCCGGTGGAGCTGACTTACAAGGAATTCGAGCTGCTGCGGCTGCTGGCCTCTCACCGGGGGGCCGTGCTCAGCCGGGAGGAGATCCTGCGTACCGTGTGGGACTACGACTTCACCGGCGAGACCCGCACAGTGGATATGCACATCAAGGCCCTGCGGCAGAAGCTGGGGGACGATGTGATCGCCACGGTCCGCGGCGTGGGCTATAAGATGACTTAGGGGGCGTCGGGATGAAAAAGCGTTTGATGGGTTCCACTTTGATCATTGTTCTGGTATCTCTCCTGATCTCCAACGCGGCAGGCGTCTGGTTCCTGTTCAGCCAGCAGCGGGAGGATGCCCGGCAGAACCTGCGGGAGCTGCTGATCCTGATGGACAGCCAGAGCCAGACCACCGACGCCCAGGGGGCGGCGGAGCAGTTCCGACAGGCGGCGCCCGACAAGCGTCTTACCATCATCACGCCGGAGGGCGAGGTGCTGGTGGATACCAAAGCCGAAGGAGAACAGATGGGCGGCCATGCCGACCGGCCGGAGGTTATCACGGCCAAGGCCACCGGATGGGGCGAGGATACCCGGGCCTCCGACACGGTGGGAGTGCCCATGCTCTATGTAGCCAAACGGTTCACCGACGGCATGATCGGCCGGGCTTCCATGCCCCTCTCCTCCATTGACACGCTGGTCTGGCGGAGCATGACCGGTTTCCTGGTGGCCTCGGTAGCGGCGCTGCTGCTGGCCCTGGCCCTCTCCAGCCGGATGGCCCGCCGGGTGCTGGAGCCGCTGGAAGCGGTGAGCGGCGCCCTGACCGGGGTGCTCTCAGGCGCGTCCACCACGGTGCTGGACGCCTACCGGGGGGATGACGAGCTGCGCCCCATCCTGCGGTATATCGATAAGCTGGTGGAACGGCTGGGCGCCTCCATCCAGCACCTCACCGAGGAGCGGGACAAGGTGAACCTGATCCTGGACTGCATGGACGAGGGGTTCCTCCTGCTGGACGAAAAGGGGGGCCTGCTGGCCAGCAACCGGGCTGCCCGGGAACTGTTCGGCGCGCCCGAGGACGGCGGCGAGGCGGCGGGGCTCATGGTATTTACCCGCAGCCGCCGGCTGCGGGAGGCCACCGAGCAGTGCCACAGCCAGAAGAATTCGGTGGTGCTGGACGTGGCCGATCTGCCTGAGGCGGGCCGCAGCCTGCGGTTTTTCCTCTCGCCGGTCTCCGGACGGCAGTACGAGGGGCAGTCGGTTGGCACCGCCATCCTCATTTCCGACGTGACCGAGCTCAAGCGGGCCGAATCCATCCGTGCCGACTTTACCGCAAATGTGTCCCATGAGCTCAAAACGCCGCTGACCAGCATCAAGGGGTTCACCGACATGCTCTCCTCCGGCATGGTCACCTCCACCGAGGACCAGAAGCGTTTTTCCTCCCTGATCGGGGTGGAGGTGGACCGGCTCATCGTCCTTATCAACGATATTCTCAAGCTCTCGGAGCTGGAATCCCTTACCATGGAACAGGACGATTCCGACGCCCCGGTGCTGGCCACCGCCCGGGAGGCAGCCGACTTGCTGGCCATCAAGGCGGAGGAGTCCCAGGTGACGGTGACGGTCCGGGGCCGGGAATGTACCGCAGCCATCCCGGCGGCACGGCTGAAGGAGGTCATCCTCAACCTGACGGAAAACGGCATTAAATATAATCATACCGGTGGAAATGTAGATATATTGGTGGAAAATGTGGATGATTCTGTGACCATCACTGTGGCGGACACCGGCATCGGCATCCCGCCGGAAGCCCAGGACCGGGTATTTGAACGGTTCTACCGGGTGGACAAAGGACGCTCCCGGAAGGCGGGCGGTACCGGACTGGGGCTGGCCATCGTCAAGCATATCGTGGCGCTGTACGGCGGCTCCATTCACCTGGAGAGCCAGGTGGGCCAGGGCTCTGTGTTCCGCATCACGCTGCCTCAAAGCAAATGACGGCCTTCCTCTTCGGGCCGCCGTGAAACAGAAAACCCGCTGCCCTGCGGCAGCGGGTTTTTCATGTGTGAACGGGTCCGGGCCTATTTGCCGAGAGAGGATCCCTCAGTTGCGGCTGCGCCGTGCCGGGTCCCATCACAAGGGAGCCGGAGGAGGAATGAGCCTTTACCTGTGAAAAAAGAAATGTTATAATAATGTCTGCTGAATAAACCGCTTTGCGGTTTATTCGTGCGGCAGCAGCCGCACAATTGGATCAAAAGGGCCATTCTCAGCTCTTTTGATCGAATTCAGGCATTATAATAAAAAAGGAATCGACTGCGCGGCGGAAGGAGGGACCGGGATGAAGCGAAACCTGCTGGCACTGCTGTGCGCGGCGGTGCTGGTGCTGGCTCTCCTGCCCCTGGCGGCAGGCGCCGCCGGTGAGGTGCAGGTCTACCACCTGGCGGTCAACGACAAGCTCATCGACGCCGAGACCGGCCTCAGCGCCGCCAACATGCCGGTGGCGGTGGGAGGGATGATTTACGTCCCCTATACCACCTTTGACAAAAATGTCACCGGGGTGGACCTGGGGATCGCCTACGGACTGTATCAGGAGGGCAATACCCACACCCTTACCCTGTACAGCCTGGGCGGCACCATCGTGTTCGATATCAACGCCCAGACCTGCACGGTGAGCAACACCGGGATGAATCTGGACATGCGGGCCATCATCCGCAACGGAAAGGTCTATGTCCCGGCCAACGGCGTGTGTCAGTTTTTTGGCCTCCAGTACAGCTACCGGCCTACCCGGTCGGCGGGCGTGCTGATCCGGATCACGAACAATTACGCCGTGCTCAGCGATCTGAAATTCATGCAGTCGGCGGCCTCACTGATGCAGAATCGGTATGACAGGTACATGCAGAGTCTCGCTGTTACGCCCAGCCCCGTCCCCACCGGGAGCGGAACAGTGACCACGCCCCCTGCCGCCTCGGATGATCCGGACGAGCCCGGTGTCTGGGTGTACCTGGGGGTGGAATGTACCGACGGCGGCGGGGCCGAGCGTATTCTGGAGACGCTGGAGCGCTGGGGGGCCAGAGCGGTCTTTTTCTTCCGGCCGGAGGAGCTGGCCGGGCAGGAGGCGCTGGTGCGGCGTGTGCTGGGGGCCGGCCACCAGGTGGGCCTGCTGGTTGATGGCAGCAGCCTGGAGACTGCCCGGGCCGAGCTGGCCCGGGGAAACGATCTGCTGGAGCGTCTGGCCTGGACCAGAGTCCACACCGCCCGGCTCACCAATGAGAGCCGGGAGACGGCCCGCACCCTGGCCGGGGAGGGCTGGAAGCTGTGGAGCACCAGCGTGGACGGCCGTCCCGGCAAAGAAACCGGCTATCTCAACACCAACGCCATCGTCACCAAGGTCAAGTCCCGCCGCACAGCGGCCCGGCTCCTGCTCAATGACAGCGGCGCCACAGCCTCCAACCTGAGCCGGCTGCTGAACCGGCTGGAGGAGGAAAAGTGCGTCCTGCGCATCCCGCTGGAGACCGAGCTGGCCTGATCTGAACAGAAAGAGGAAAAAGACATGCGTAAGGTTTACATGGACAACGGCGCCACCTCCTACCCCAAGGCCCCCGGTGTGGGGGAGGCTATGGCCGACTATATCATCAACGTGGGCTGCAACATCGGTCGTGGCGGGTACGAGGCCGCCTATGACGCCGCCTCGCTGGCCCTGGAGACCCGGGAGCAGCTCAACCGGCTGGTAAAGGGCCCCGGTGTGCGGAACGTGATCTTCACCCCCGGCTCCACCCACTCCCTCAACTACCTCATCAAGGGCCTGCTCAAACCGGGCGACCGGGTGGTCACCTCCCCCATGGAGCACAACGGCGTGCTCCGTCCCCTGACCCAGCTTCAGGAGCAGGGAGTGGAGGTAGACTATCTGCCGTGCAATGATAAGGGCGAGCTGCTGCTTGAGCAGGTGGAGGAGCACCTGACTCCCGGCACCCGGGCGGTGGTACTCACCCATGCCTCCAATGTGTGCGGCACGGTGATGCCCGTCGGCGCGGTGGGAAAGCTGTGCCGGGAGCGGGGGATCTTCTTCCTGGTGGACGGCTCCCAGACGGTGGGGGCTATCCCGGTGGACATGGAGGACATGTGCATCGACGGGCTGGCCTTCCCCGGCCACAAGGCCCTGCTGGGCCCCCAGGGCATCGGCGGCATGGTGCTCACCGACGCGCTGGCCCGCTGTCTCACGCCCCTGGTGGCGGGAGGGACGGGAAGCGTGTCTCACGAGCTGGTGATGCCTGCCTTCCTGCCCGACCGCTTTGAGGCGGGTACGCTGAATCTGCCCGGTATCTACGGCCTCCATGCCGCCCTCTCCTATCTGGAGGAGCAGGGGGAGGACCTGCGGCGGCGGGAGCACAAGGTGGCCTGCCACCTGTGGGCCCGGCTGAAGGAGCTGGAGGAGGACGGCATCCGGGTGGTGGGCACCGACGATCTGGACATGCGCACCGGCGTGGTGTCGGTGGACTTCCTCCACGGCGACAACGGCGAGATGGCCTTCCGGCTGGAGCAGGAATATGGTATTGCCACCCGGTGCGGGCTCCACTGCGCTCCCACCGCCCACCAGACCCTGGGCACCTTCCCCCAGGGCACCGTGCGCTTCTCGGTGGGCCCCTTTACCACCTTCGAAGAGGTGGACTATGTGCAGGGAGCAGTGGAGGAGCTGCTGAAAGGCTGAAAACAAGCCCCGGAATTATGCATGGCATAAAAACATCCGCGGACGATGCCGTCCGCGGATGTTTTGCGTATAAGAAGGCCCCGACGAGGAGCTGCGGGGAGCGGTTCCATGTCGGGGCCTTAATTATTTTTTAGAAGTCGGCGTTTCCAACGGTACGGGGATGCAGCTGCCTCCCCATGCGGTCATGACCGCATGGGGGCCCCGAAGATTGGACATGCTCGGCGGAAGTGAATTCCGCCTGCGCCAAGGTTTTGGCTGTGCCAAAACGCTTGAACGGCGCTTGCGCGCCGCCCCATCAAAGATGGGGCCCCGACGCGGAACTGTGGGAAGCGGTTCCACATCGGGGCGCTGTTCGTTTTCTTAGAAGTCGGCGTTTCCTACGGTACGCGGGTGCAGCTCCACGTCGCGGATGTTGGAGATGCCGGTGAGGTACATGACCATGCGCTCGAAGCCCAGACCGAAACCGGCATGCTTGCAGGAGCCGTAGCGCCGCAGATCCAGATACCACCAGTAGTCCTTGGGATCCATGCCAAGCTCTCTGATACGAGCCTCCAGCAGGTCCAGCCGCTCCTCACGCTGGGAGCCGCCGATGATCTCGCCGATGCCGGGGACCAGACAGTCGGCGGCGGCCACGGTCTTGCCGTCGTCGTTGAGACGCATATAGAAGGCCTTGATGTCCTTGGGATAGTCGGTGACGAACACGGGCTTTTTGAAGACCTGCTCGGTGAGGTAGCGCTCGTGCTCGGTTTGCAGGTCGCAGCCCCACTCCACCTTGTAGTCGAACTTGTCGTTGTTCTTCTTGAGGATCTCCACCGCGTCGGTGTAGGTCACACGGCCAAAGTCGGAAGAGGCCACGTGCTGCAGCCGTTCCTTCAGGCCCTTGTCCACGAAGGAGGAGAAGAAGTCCATCTCGTCGGGGCACTTCTCCATCACGGTGTTGATGATATACTTGATCATGTCCTCGGCCACTTCCATGTCGCCGGCCAGATCACAGAAGGCCATCTCGGGCTCGATCATCCAGAACTCGGCAGCGTGGCGCTGAGTGTTGGAGTTCTCCGCCCGGAAGGTGGGGCCGAAGGTGTAGACGTTGCCGAAGGCCATGGCGAAGTTCTCGGCGTTGAGCTGGCCGGACACGGTGAGATTGGCACGCTTGCCGAAGAAGTCCTGGCTCCAGTCCACGCTGCCGTCGGCCAGGCGGGGCGGATTGTTCATGTCCAGCGTGGTCACCTGGAACATCTCACCGGCGCCCTCGCAGTCGCTGGCGGTGATGATGGGGGTGTGGACATACACGAAGCCCCGGTCCTGGAAGAAGCAGTGGACGGCGTGGGCCGCCACGCTGCGCACCCGGAAAGCGGCGGAGAACAGGTTGGTGCGGGGACGCAGGTGCTGGATGGTGCGCAGGTACTCCACGCTGTGGCGCTTCTTCTGCAGAGGATAGTCGGGGGTGGAGGCACCCTCTACGGTAATGGAGGCGGCCTTGACCTCCAGAGGCTGCTTGGCGCCGGGGGTGAGGACCACGGTGCCGGTCACCACGAAAGAGGTGCCCACATTGCACTTGGCGATCTCCTTGAAATTGGCGACCTCGCCGTCGGCAAAGACGACCTGAAGGTTCCGGAAGCAGGAGCCGTCGTTCAGCTCGATAAAGCCGAAGGTCTTCATATCGCGGATGGTGCGGGCCCAGCCGCAGACGGTGACGGTCTGGCCGCCGAAGGCGCCCTGATCCGCGAAGATTTGTGCAATGGTGGTTCGTTTCATTGTGGTCCCCTCATTTCAGTGGTGTATATCCGAGATCGGATGATCGAATATTGGTAGTATAGCCCCTTCCTCTGAAATTTTCAAGCCTTTGCGGCAAAAACAGGGCTTTCGGGTCAGGATGGGGACTGATCCTTCCGTTCCCGGCGGCGCAGCAGGGCAAAGACGCCCCAGGCCAGGGCATAGCCCAGCAGGATAGCGGCGGCCACGGCCAGCCAGAAGAGAAAGGCCAGCTGCCAGAAGAATCCGGACTGATTGAACCACACCTGCAGGGCCAGAAAGAGGGGAACGAGCGCGGTCAGGGGGACCAAAAAGCGCAGAAAACGGAGCTTGGAAGAGCGGGAACGGGGGCGGTGAAGAAGAAAGAGCTGGAGCAGGAGGGCAGCCAGCATGGGGCCCAGGAGAAAGAGCAGCAGTTCCGGCATGGCAGTCACCTCTCCCCGGCGGCCGGCGGGGCCTTTTTATGCCGGGCGGAGGCCGCGCCGGCGAGACCGCCCGCCAGGGCGGCGCAAAACACCACGCCGCAGTGGAAGAGGGCGCTGGAGTTGAACAGAAGAAAGACCACGGGAAGGTAACACAGGGCGCAGAAGGGAGGGTAGAGGGGGCAGAACCCCTGCCGTTTTCCCAGAGACAGACCGGAGAAAAATCCGCCCACCGGAAGCAGAAGATAGGGAAGCAGCAGTCCCGTGAGCACCGGCACGTCCCGGGCATCCAGCGCCCGGAGGACAAAAGGCAGCACGTCGCACAGCAGCAGGGCGAAGAAAAAGTAGGGCAGGGTCTCCCGCCATTTGAAGAGGGAGGGACCGGGGGCGAGGCCCAGCTTCTCCCGGATGGCTGCCACCTCGGCGTACCAGCCCACCCAGCGCCCCAGCCAGACCAGGAGATAGATCAGGGTAAAGGGGAACAGAAAGGTGAGGGCCAGTCCTGGCCAGGGTTCCGGGGAAAAGTTCAGCACCGCCCAGGCCCACAGGGTCAGGGCCATGAGGGCGAAGTGGAGCGCCGAGCGCCGCAGCAGAGAGCCGCCCGCATCGGCAAAGGGCAGGGTGGCCACGGCGGTCTCGGCCCCGAAGGCGAACCAGAGGAGAAAACCCAGGACCGCCCCCAGGGTTTCCGGGACATGGGAGTTGTAGCAGAAGGTAAAATCAAAGGACAGCGGGACGCCGAACAGGCTTCCCGGCTGGGTGAGCCACGCCAGCAGCAGATAAGCGGCCATCCCCAGAATTCCGCCCGCCAGGATGCGAATGAGCCATTGCCGTTTGATATCGCGCATGATGTTACCTCCTTTTCAGCCCGCCCCATGGGGGAGGCTTTTACAGTCCCAACGCATCCCTGATCTTCTTCACATACCGGCGGGAGACATAACAGGCCGTCCCGCCCTCCAGGGTCATCTTGATGGTGCCCGAGAGCTTCAGATCCAGGGCGGTCACTTTCTTCAGATTGACCATCTCGGAGTGAGAGATCCGCACGAAGGTGTGCCGGTCCAGGGCCCCTTCCAGCTCGTAAAGCCGCTGCTTCACCAGGAAGTCCCCTGTGGCCGTTTGGACCCGGACCTCCTTCTGATCGGCGTAGAACCGCAGGATCTCCGCCGGCTCCAGCGGGACGGCCCGGTCCCCGGCAAAGCCCAGGAGCCGCCCCTCCGGCTCCCCCCGGACCCGCCGGAGCAGGTCACGGACCTCCGGGGTCTCCGCCGGAGCGGTGACGGTGACGGTCACGTCCTTGCAGGATGGGTCTACCCGCAGCTCTACCTTCATCTCCCACACCTCCTTTCCCCTTCAATATAGTGAAAAAAAGGCCGTCTGTCCACTGTTTTTGGACAGGCGGCCTCTTGGCGGGGATAATCGGTCAGCTGATGGCCTCGCTTCCGATGGAATAGGTCCAGGACCCGTCCCCGGAGCGGCGGGCGGTGCAGCCGGTGAAGAAATAGGCCCCCAGGCCGGAGCGCCACTTCTGGGCGTCAAAGCCCGCTTCGGCGGAGCCGGAAAGGGTGAAGAGGCAGCCGTCCTCCCAGTACAGCTCCTTGCCGTCGATATAGCCCTCCTCCACCAGCTCGTCATAGGAGGCCTCCAGAGGGACGATGCCGTGGAGCTCACCGAAGCGCCAGGCCACGGCGGATTTTTCCGCGCCGCTCAGGTCAGTAAGGTCGGACAGGTCCACGCCCAGCTCCGTGATGCCGTCGTTCAGGCCCGGGTCCGCCGCCCACAGGTCCTCCAGCACCTGGAGGTAGAGCCCGCAGCGGTCATCAATGGAGGCGGTCTCCCCGGCGATGGCCGTCACCCCGGAGGGCTGGGCGGGATAGGTCTCCATGATGCTGCCGTCGAACGTCACACGGATACGCATACCATCCCGCAGGTCCTGCCAGGAGGCGGCGTTTCCGTCTACAGTGACGGATACCGTCTCAACGCCGGCGCCCACACGGAATACGGCACCGGCGGAGCCGTCAGCCTCCGCCAGGAGCAGGCTGCCGTCCTCCGCACCGTCCACGATGACGCAGTCCAGAGCGGGGGAAGAAGAGGAATCGGGGGAGGGGGCGGCGCCGGCATGGCCGCAGGCAGAGAGCAGGAAGAGGGCCAGCGTCAGGCCCAGAAGCCCGGTCAGGCGTTTCATGGGATCGGCCTCCTTTGTTTTGATACCGGTTAGACGAAAGCGGGTCAAATTGGTTCCGCAAAAATAAAAAATAGGGGTTGACATTGGAATAAAATCAGTTATACTAAACATGTGATTACCAATCTAAATAAAAGCTTAAACAAGGGGGCGCGGGCATGACTCAGCGGGAACGGCAGCTGCTCCGGTGGATCGAGGAAAATCCGCTCATCTCACAGCAGGAGCTGGCGGAGAAGGCGGGGATCACCCGCTCCTCGGTGGCGGTGCACATCTCCAACCTGATGAAAAAGGGATATATCGAGGGCAAAGGGTATATCGTTCATACCGCGCCCTACGCCGTGGTCATCGGCGGCGTGAATATGGACATCGGCGGCCGGCCGGCGCGGAAGCTGGTGCCTCAGGACTCCAACCCCGGTCGGGTGCGTATGAGCCTGGGCGGCGTGGGGCGGAACATCGCCCATAACATGAGCCTGCTGGGGGTGGATGTGCGGATGCTCACCGCCTTCGGCGACGACCTGCACGCCCAGAAGATCGCGGCCTCCTGCGGGGAGCTGGGCATCGACATCTCCCACGCGCTGCAGGTTCCGGGGGCGGCCACCTCCACCTATCTCTTTATTGCCGACGAGCGGGGAGACATGGTGCTGGCGGTGTCCGACATGGAGATCTACTCCCACATCACCCCCGCCTGGCTGGCCACCCGGCAGCCCCTGCTGGACAACGCCCAGCTCATTGTCTTTGACACCAATATTCCGGAGGAGAGCATCGCCTGGCTGGCCGAGCACGCCAAGGTCCCGCTGTTCTCCGACCCGGTCTCCACCGCCAAGGCGGAGAAGCTCCGCCCCGTGCTGGGCAGGCTCCACACCCTCAAGCCCAACCGCATTGAGGCCGAGCTCCTCTCCGGCGTGCCCATTACCGACGGCGGGAGCCTGGAGCGGGCGGCAGAGGCCCTTCTGGCCACCGGGCTGCACCGGGTGTTCATCAGCCTGGGCGGAGACGGCATGTTTGCCGCCGACCACCTGGGCGGCCGGGTCCGGGTGCCCTGCTGCCCCGGAGAGATGGTGAACACCACCGGCTGCGGAGACGCCGCCATGGCCGCCGTGGCCTGGGCCTATCTGGAGGGCACCGACCTGGAGGGCACCGCCCGGGCCGCTCTGGCCGCCGGCGCCATCGCCATGGAGAGCGGCGAGACCATCAACCCCGCCATGAGCGCTGAAGCGCTGAAGGAGCGGATGGCCCAATAGACAGAGCAGACTGTAAGCGCTCGACGCGAGCGGAAGCGAGCCGCGCTTTGCGCGTAAAAACGCCGCAGGCGTTTTCCGCAGGCGGAATTCAGTTCCGCCGAGGAAGTAAGGGTCTGGGGCCCCGGGGGGGGGGGGGGGCGGCCGGGCCGGCCGCGCGCGCCCCCCCACACCACCCCCACCCCCCAAGCGCACAACCACAGGCTGTGG
>NZ_JBQHUB010000036.1:0-30484 GCF_052065415.1 Pseudoflavonifractor sp. HCP28S3_F10
TTTGGGTAAAAGTTTTTGATATTTTTTGGGGGGACCCCGCGGGTAATAAGTTTTTTATTTTATATCACATAGGCCCGCGGGGGCCCCCCCCATCGCGGGCCTGGCCCGCGGGCGCCCTTTCCCAATTCCCACATCCGCCCCGCCTGGCTTGGAGGCCAGGTCGATCACCAGGCACCCCGGTTTCAGATCCCGCAGGGCCTCCTCATCCAGCACCCGGGCCGGGACAGTGTTCACCACCAGGTCATACCCGCACAGCCATCCCTTGAGCTGTTCGGTGTGCTCCACGCCGTATCCCTCCGCCTCGATCCACGCCAGGTCGGCCCACCTCCGTGCCGACACGCTGACCCTGGCGCCCATGCCTGCCAGCCGGGGGGCCAGCGTCCGGCCCAGCCTCCCATACCCGATCACCAGGACCCTGGCCCCCTGCAGCGTGATGGGCAGCTCCTCCAGGGCGATCTGGATGGCACCCTCGGCAGTAGGTACTGCGTCAGCGGTATGGCCGCGCAAATCCGTTGCCCTCCCAGGGAAAAAACGCTATAATTGACCCGTAGCATATACAAAGGAGCGTGGGACCATGGCAAAAAAGACCGCCCGCAATACCCGCGGCAAGATCGTCAGCGCCGCCTGGGAGCTGTTTTATGAGCAGGGGTACGAGCACACCACCGTGGAGGAGATCATCGACCTGTCCTGCACCTCCAAGGGTTCTTTTTACCATTACTTCGATGGAAAGGACGCCCTGCTGAGCACCCTCAGCGACCTGTTCGACGAGAAATACGAGGCCCTTCAGGAGAGCATGGCTCCCGGCATGACCGCCATGGAGCAGCTCCTTTTTCTCAACCGGGAGCTCTTTGCCATGATCGAGAGCAGCGTGTCCATGGACCTGCTGGCCCGGCTGCTGTCCACCCAGCTGGTGACCAGCGGCGAGAAGCACCTGCTCAACCACAAGCGCACCTACTACCGCCTGCTGCGGCGCATCATCTCCGCCGGACAGGCCTCGGGGGAGTTCTCTTCCGACCGCAGCGTCAACAGCATGGTCAAGCTCTACGCTCTCAGCGAGCGGGCCCTGATGTACGACTGGTGCCTCTGCGGCGGGGAATACTCCCTGCGCGACTACTCCTCTCAGGTGCTCCCAACTTTTTTGAGCGGCTTTCTTTCTGACTCTTCCCCTAAAGATCGTACAGGAGAAATTTATTGATATTACAATAAATTTTGATATAGCTTCTCAACGTAGTATAGACTATAGTCTATACTACGTTCTGTATTGTGTTCTTGTTTTAGTCGTGTTATGATAGGTCCATTCTATTTCAGCGGAGCCGGCGAGACGGTGTGTACCGCCCCTCCGCGGCGCCTGTTTCGGGAGGGAACACCATGACAACGGCACAATTCTGCATCATCTCAGCGATCATCATCTATCTGATCGGCATGGTCTATGTGGGCTTCTACTTCAGCCGCAAGGGCAGCGGCTCCTCGTCCGACGAATTCTATCTGGGCGGGCGGAAGCTGGGCCCCATCGTCACTGCCATGAGCGCCGAGGCCTCGGACATGAGCAGCTGGCTGCTCATGGGCCTGCCCGGTCTGGCCTACCTGTGCGGCATCGCCGAGCCGGGCTGGACCGCCATCGGACTGGCCGTGGGCACCTATCTCAACTGGCTCATCGTGGCCAGACGGCTGCGCCGCTACTCGGTACATACCGGCGCCATCACCATCCCCGATTTCTTCTCCCGCCGCTGGCGGGACGAGCGCCATGTGCTCTCCTGCATCGCGGCTATAGTCATCCTGATCTTCTTCATCCCCTACACCGCCTCCGGCTTCAAGGCCGTAGGCACCCTGTTCAATAGCCTCTTCGGCGTGGACTACCATGTAGCCATGATCGTAGGCGCCATTGTTATCATCGGTTACACCGTCATGGGCGGCTTTCTGGCCGTATCCACCACCGATCTGATCCAAAGCGTGGTTATGTCCATCGCACTGGTCATTATCGTGCTCTTCGGCATACAGCAGGCTGGCGGATGGTCCGCGGTGGCCGCCAACGCCAAAGAGCTGCCCGGCTATCTCGACCTGTTCCGGGGGTATAACGCCGCCCAGGGCACTGCCTCCTCCTACGGCGGGCTGAGCATCGCCTCCACCCTGGCCTGGGGCCTGGGCTATTTCGGCATGCCCCACATCCTGCTGCGCTTCATGGCCATCGGCGACGAGAGCAAGCTCAAGACCTCCCGCCGCATCGCCTCGGTCTGGGTGGTCATCTCCATGTTCGTGGCCATCCTCATCGGCATCATCGGCTACAGCGTGTCCAAGGCCGGCAAGATCCCCATGTTTGCCTCCACCTCGGAATCTGAGACCGTGATCGTCCAGCTCTCCAACCTGCTGAGCCAGAACGGTGTGTTTTTCGCCGTGGTAGCCGGCGTAGTTCTGGCGGGCATCCTGGCCAGCACCATGTCTACCGCTGATTCTCAGCTCCTCACCGCCGCCTCCAGCGTGTCTCAGGATCTGCTGCAGAGCTTCTTTGGGATCCGGATGAGCTCCCGGACCTCCATGCTGGCCGCCCGGGGCACCGTTATCGCCATCGCCCTGGTAAGCGTGATTCTGGCCTGGGACCCCTCCAGCTCGGTGTTCACCATCGTCTCCTTCGCCTGGGCGGGCTTCGGCGCCGCCTTCGGCCCGGTGATGCTCATGGCCCTGTTCTGGAAGCGGAGCAACAAGTGGGGCGCGCTGGCAGGTATGGTCACCGGCGGCGTGATGGTCTTTGTGTGGAAATACGGCATCGCCAAACTGGGCGGGGCCTGGGCCATCTACGAGCTGCTGCCCGCCTTCCTGGCCGCCTGCGCGGCCATCGTGGTGGTCTCCCTCCTCACGCCTCCTCCCGCCCGGGAGATCTGCGACGAGTTCGATGCGGTCAACGCCGTACGGAACTGACTGTCTCCCTCTGTTTTCTGCAAAGCGGTACGTTTCCCTTCGGAACGTACCGCTTTTTTGTCTGCTCCCTGTGCGCTCTTGCATTGCCGCAATATTGTGCTAAAATGTGTGGCGTAAAGGAAGTGAGCCGTTTATGGATCTGAATCTGGAATTGAGGCAGGAGGGCGTCGATCCCGGCCTGCTGGAGGAGATCGGGCAGTTCCGCGCCCGTTACGTCCTGGCTCCCGGTATGGAACGCCGGGTCCCCAGCCCCCGGTTTCTCTATTACGGCAGGGAGATCTGGGAGGCGGCGGCTGCCGCGCTGCTGTGCGGAGAGAACCTGCTGCTGGTGGGTCCCAAGGCCACCGGCAAGAACGTGCTGGCTGAAAACCTCTCCGCTGTTTTCGGCCGCCCCGCCTGGGACATATCCTTCTACATCAATGTGGACGCGGCCTCCCTCATCGGCACCGATACCTTCCGGGACGGGCAGGTGGTTTTCCGCCGGGGGCCCATCAGCCAGTGCGCCCTGGAGGGGGGCTTCGGCATTCTGGACGAAATCAACATGGCCAAAAATGAGTCTCTGGCCGTGCTCCACGCCACGCTGGACTTCCGCCGGGCCATCGACGTGCCCGGCTATGACCGTATCCCCCTCCACGACGCCGCCCGCTTCATCGCCACCATGAACTACGGCTATGCCGGCACACGGGAGCTCAACGAGGCGCTGGCCTCCCGCTTTGTTGTCATCAATATGCCGGTCATCACCAGGGACAACCTGAAAAAACTCCTCAAACGGGAATTTCCACGCCTGCGGGAGGAATGGGCCGAGCAGCTTGCCCAGCTCTTCGCCGATCTGGAGACCAAGTGTGACAGCGCCGAGATCTCCACCAAGTCCCTGGACCTGCGGGGCCTGCTCTCGGCGGTGCGCCTGATGGAAAAGGGGCTGTCCGCCGGGGCCGCCCTGGAGATGGGCATCGTCAACAAGGCCTTTGATCCCTTCGAGCGGCAGCTGGTGGCCGATGTGATCTCCGCCCGGGTGCCCCAGGGGCTGGACCGGCGCAAGCTCTTCGAGGCGTGACATGGCCAACCGTGAGATCGAAGAGCGCCGGGCCGCCAATCTGATCTGGAACGCCGCCCGGGACTACTCCATCCGTCCGGAGTACGAGGCCTTTGACCGGGACGGCAGGGCCGACCTCTACTTCAACAACATCATCGGCGCGGTGTACCGCTATTACGACTTCGACCGGTTCGCCGCACTGTTCCACTACTTCCAGCAGAAACCGGACGGCGCGCTCTACGCCGACCTGTTCTGGCTGGGGCTGGAGAACTGCGCCTTTGCCCGGGCCAGCGCTCAGCGGCCCGCCCTGGCTCCCCTCCGGGAGGAATACGCCCGGGACATCCTCAAACAGGATCAGGTCCGCCAGGACCGGGAGCTGATGGTCAACATCCGCCTGGGCCACTACCGCCGGGTGCTGGGCCGGGACGCAGGGCTGAGCGCCTATGAGACCCGGCTGCTGGACGCGGTGGAGTTCTCCCCCGACCTGACCACCGAACAGGTGGTCAGGCAGATGAACCGGGTGCTGGACACCTTCTTTCTCAACCGCACCTTCCGGGAACTGGACGACATGGGCGGAAGCCGGGTCAGCAAGCAGGGCTTCCGTCTGCCCTGGCGGGCCAGGGCCAGCAGCAGCGCCGTGCGGCAGATCAGCTGGTCGGGAGGCGTGGGAGGCCAAAACGGCGGCCCGCCCATGCCGCAGAAAAAGATCCGCTCCCCCCTGTGGTTCTCCAGGCCCAATGAAGAAGCGCTGCGGGCCTATGTGGAAAACTGCTTCGGTGCGTCCATGTTCCGCCTCACCGAGACGGTGGAGCTGGAAGAGGCCCTGTGCACCGGCAATCACCGGGACTGCCACCTCCATTTCACCCGGGGTCGCTTCCCCGCCGGCGCCCCGCCCAGGGGGGAGGGGAAGCGGCTGCGGCTCTTCGTCCAGCAGCAGCGTGAGATCAACCGGGCCTATTTTCAGGCACACATGACCGAAACCCTCATCACCACCGCCCGGCTCACCGAGCGCATCCGCAACTCCATCCTCCTGCGGCTGGAGCCGGACGAGCTCAGAGCCCGCTCGGGCGTCCTGCTGCCCGGCCAGGTCTGGCGCACGCAGGAGCTCCATGACGGCCGGGTCTTTCTCAAGACCCTTCAGAGCGAGATGGGCAACCTGACGGTGGACATCCTGCTGGACGGCTCCGCCTCCCAGCGGGAGCAGCAGGCCCGGGTGGCCACCCAGGGCTATATCATCGCCGAGAGCCTGACCCGGTGCCGCATTCCGGTGCGGGTGACCTCCTTCTGCAGCGTCAGCGGCTGCACGGTGCTCCACATCCTCCGGGATTACGGCGAGCAGGACGCCAACCGCAGCATTTTCGACTACACCGCCATGGGCTGGAACCGGGACGGGCTGGCCGTCCGGGCGGTGGGCAGGCTGATGGAGCGGGAGCGGTGTGAGCACCGGCTGCTCATCATCCTCTCCGACGCCAATCCCAACGACGACCAGAAACTCCCCCGGGACAGCTTCTTCCGGGCGGGCCGGGACTACAGCGGGGAGCCGGGGGTGAAGGATGTGGCCGCCGAGGTCAGCGCCCTGCGCAAAAAGGGCGTATGGGTGCTGTGCGTCTTTACCGGCGGCGACCTGGAGCTTCCCGCCGCCCGGACCATCTACGGAAAGGATCTGGCCCGCATCCGCTCGGTGAGCTGGTTTGCCGACACGGTAGGCCGCCTGATCCAGGACCGCATCCGGGAGCTCTGAGCCCTCTATTCATATGGTCCCGCCCTCCCTTCATAGGCTAAAACGGCCTCTGGCCGATCCAACCTATGAAGGGAGGCTTTTTTATGCATCTTCCCCCGTCCCATCCCCTCCGCACCAGGGTCCGGGCCGCTCTCATCCGGGAGCTGGGCCGCACCGGGGTCATCACCTCTTCCCAGCAGGAGCGGCTGCTGGCCCTGTCCCTGCCGGGGGAGGGCCGCCCGTGACCGGGGAACTCCGGGTGGCCGCCTACTGCCGGGTGTCCACTGACGGGGAGGACCAGGCCCACTCCCTGGAGAGCCAGCGAACCTATTTTCTCGATTACATCCGCGCCCACCCCGGCTGGACCTTCGCCGGGATCTACGCCGACGAGGGCGTCTCGGGCACCAGCACCCGGCGGCGGGAGGCTTTCCGCTCCATGATGGCCGACGCCGAAGCGGGAAAGCTGGACCTGCTGCTGACCAAGGAGGTCTCCCGCTTTGCCCGCAACACGGTGGACGCCCTGGCCTGTACCCGCACCCTGAAGGCCCTGGGGGTGGGGGTGCTCTTTCTCACCGACGGCATCGACACCCGGGACAACGACGGAGAGCTGCGCCTGACCCTCATGGCCAGCATGGCCCAGGAGGAATCCCGCAGGACCTCCCAGCGGGTCAAATGGGGACAGAAGCGCCGGATGGAGGCCGGCGTGGTCTTCGGCAGCGACTCCACCTACGGCTTTCACACCAAAAACGGCGCCCTGACCGTCTTGGAGGAAGAGGCGGAGGTGGTCCGGCACATCTACTGCAAATTCCTTCAGGAGAGCAAGGGCACCTATGTCATCGCCCGGGAGCTCTTTGAGGAGGGGGTGCCTCCGCCCCGCTCCCCCAGCGGCAGGTGGTCCCCCTCCATGGTGCTCCGGGTGCTGCGCAACGAAAAATACGCCGGCGACCTTCTCCAGAAAAAATACGTCACCGTGGACTACCTCACCCACCGGAAGGTGGTCAACCGGGGGCAGGAGGAGCAGATCCTCCTCCGGGACCACCACGCCGCTATCGTGGACCGGGAGACATGGGATGCCGTGCAGTGGGAGCTGGACCGCCGCTCCGCCGCCCGGGGGGATGGGAGCAAATACTCCAACCGCTACTGGTGCTCCGGCAAGTTGCGCTGCGGCGCCTGCGGCTGGACGTTTCTCCCCCGGTCCGCCCGGCGGCCGGACGGAACGGTCTACCGGGCCTGGGGCTGCCGGTGCCGGCTGCGCCCCGCCCCCGGCACCACCCCGTGCTCCATGCCCATGGTCAACCACCGGACGCTGGAGACCTGTGTGCGCTTTCTCCTTTCCCGGCTGGGCCTGGACCTGGAGGCTATGGCGGAGGAGCTGGCTGACGATATTCTGCGCCTGTCCGCCTCCCCCGGCCAGGAGGAGGCCGCCCGGCTGCGGGAGCGGCTCTCCGCCCTGGAGCGGCGTCAGGCCCGGGCCCTGGAGGGCTATCTCTCCGGCCTTCTCAGCGGCGAAGAGCTCTCCGCCCTCCGGAAGCAGTGCGCCCTGGAGCGGCAGACCCTGGAACGGCGGCAAAAAGAGCTCGCTTCTCCCCCGCCCCCGCCGGATGAGGCAGCGCTGCGGGCCGCCGTCATGGCTGCGCTCTCCTCGCCCCAGGAGGTTTTTCGCGCGGCGGTGGAGGAAATCGTGGTCCGGCCCGGCTGCCTTCAGATCCGTCTTTTCTCCCTGCCGGAGACCTTCTTCCTCCGCTACACCACCCGGGGCGCCGGTGAGAGCTACGTTACCACGGTCGAAGAATTCCGGGTGCTCTGAGCCGTCCTCATGCCTCTACCGCTAAGGCGGCAGGTACCGCGTTGGCTACCGCCAGCTCCTCCCGGGCAAAATAGTCGTGCAGGGTGATGCCCCGCCGCTCCGCCATGGTCTCGGTGCGGCAGTCCACCCGCCCGGCGCACACCACCTGCCCTGGACGCAGCCGGTCCAGCAGCAGCGCCAGGGAAAAACTGCCGCCGGAGAGGGGGGCGTTGAGCACGCCGCCCTCTCCCGTCACCGGGAGCGGAAGCACCACGCAGTCGGCCAGCTCCACTCCCTCCAGTTCCTCCTCCTGCTCCACGCCCTCCAGCTCTCCCGCGCGCTCCAGAGCAAAGGCGTGGACCGTATGGCCGTCCATGGCCAGTTGTTCCGCCAGGCGGGCCTGCCGCTGGTCGCCCCCCAGCACCCAGATGTTCCACTCTTGTCTCATGACACGACCCTCCGTTCTCTGTGGCTGTAACATCCTATTCCCGGTGGGAAAAATGGTGCGTCTGCGGAAAATATCCGCTTTGCTCTTGTGGCTTTTCCGTTTGCGCATTATAATAAATAAAATATCACTGTCATGTCAGTGCGGCCTTCGGCCGTCTCAGCTTATTTGCAGGAGGAACTGTTTCCATGCTCTTTTCCGAATTCGACCGCTGCCTGTACCGGCGCAGCCCTCTGATCGAGGTCATCTGCCAGATCCGTTTCCCCACCATCCTGTCCATCAGCGCCAAAGAGCCCGCTGAATTTCAGGAGGCCATCCGCCACGACTTTCCCCAGTACGCCGCCCGGCAGGAGCAGCCCGCCCCCCGGGTCACCGCGGTGGAGAACGGCGTGCCCAAGGTGACCCAGCAGCCCGCCGTCACCAATTATAATTTCGTCTCCCAGGACAATCTCTGGAAGGTCAACCTGACCAACAGCTTTATCGCCCTGTCCACCCTCCGCTACACCCGGTGGGAGGACTTTGCCCAGAAGCTGGACAAGGCGCTGGCCTCCTTTATCCAGATCTACAAGCCCGATTTTTTTGAGCGGGTGGGCCTGCGCTATGTCAACGCTGTCTCCAAGGAGAACCTGGGTCTGGGCGACCTGCTGTGGGACGACCTGATTCAGTCCCCCTATCTGGGCATTCTGGGGGAGCCCGATGTGGACGAGAAGGATGTGAACAAATGCGCCGTGGATGTGGAGACCCGGCTGCGGGATGACTGCCGCCTCAAGCTCCACGCCGGTCCCGGCCTTCTGGGCGGCGGCAAAAAGGACCCCCGCCCCCGCTTCATCCTGGACATGGACCTGTCCGCCGCCGGCAAGCTGACGCCGGAGCAGCTGCCCCACAAGCTGGAGACACTGCACCAGCTGGCGGGCGGGCTGTTCCACGGCGCCGTCACTGACGAGCTCCATAATGCTATGGGCCCCGTGGCCGTGGACTGACCGGTGGGAGGAAACTGATATGAAGGATCTGCTCATCGTGGTGGACTACCAGCGGGATTTCGTGGACGGCGCCCTGGGTTTTCCCGGCGCTGAGGCCCTGGACGGCCCCATCGCTTCCCGCATTGCCGCTTACCGCTCCGCCGGGCACGACGTGGTCTTTACCATGGACACCCACGGTCATAACTACAGCGCCACCCAGGAGGGGAAAAAGCTCCCCGTCCCCCACTGCATCGCCGGCGAGGCGGGGTGGGAGCTCTACGGCCGGACCGCCCTGGCCCGGGAGAGCGGGGACTGCTGCTTCCGCAAGCCCACCTTCCCTTCCCTGGAGCTGGCCGAGTGGCTCAAGGGCCGCAGCTACCGCCGGGTGGAGCTGTGCGGCCTGGTGTCCCACATCTGCGTGCTCTCCAACGCGGTGATGGTCAAGGCCGCCCTGCCCGAGGCTGAGATCGTGGTGGACGCCGCCCTCACCGCCTCCTACGACCCCGCCCTCCACGAAAAAGCCCTGGACATTCTGGAGGGTCTCCAGGTCACTGTCCGCAACCGCGCCTGACCGCGCGGATCTTAAGAAAAGAAGGTCTCACTGATGAAACAGCATATGAACTACACCATGCTCTGTGACTTCTACGAACTCACCATGGGCAACGGCTATTTTCAGACCGGCATCGCCGACCAGATCTGCTACTTCGACGTGTTCTTCCGCAACGTGCCCGACGGGGGCGGCTTCGCCATCGCCGCCGGTCTGGAGCAGGTCATCGACTATATCGAAAACCTGCGCTTTGACGATGAGGACATTGAATTCCTCCGCGCCAAGGGGGTGTTCTGCGAGGAATTTCTGGACTACCTGAGGCATTTCCGCTTCACCGGCGACATCTGGGCCGTGCCCGAGGGCACCCCCATCTTCCCCCGGGAGCCCATCCTCACCGTCCGCGCCCCCGCCATCGAGGCCCAGTTTATCGAGACCTACCTGCTCCTCACCCTGAACCACCAGTCCCTCATCGCCACCAAGTCCAACCGCATCGTCCGGGCGGCCCAGGGCCGGCCCGTGTCCGAGTTCGGCTCCCGCCGTGCCCAGGGCAGCGACGGCGCGCTGCTGGGCGCCCGGGCCTCCTATATTGCCGGTTGCGCCGGCACCGCCTGCACCCTGGCCGATGAGCTCTACGGCTCCCCCGCCGGCGGCACCATGGCCCACTCCTGGGTGCAGATGTTCCCCGACGAGTATACCGCCTTCAAGACCTACTGTGAGCTCTACCCCCACGCCGCCACGCTGCTGGTGGACACCTACAACGTGCTCAAGTCCGGCGTGCCCAACGCCATCCGGGCGTTCAAGGAGGTCCTGCTGCCCCAGGGCATCACCAGCTGCGCCATCCGGCTGGACTCCGGCGACCTGACCTACCTCTCCCGCAAGGCCCGGCAGATGCTGGACGAGGCCGGCCTCACCGAGTGCAAGATCGTGGCCTCCAACTCCCTGGACGAGTATATCATCCGGGATCTGCTGCTCCAGGGCGCGAAGATCGACTCCTTCGGCGTGGGCGAGCGGCTCATCACCTCCAAGTCCGAGCCGGTGTTCGGCGGCGTGTACAAGCTGGCCGCCGTGGAGGACGGCGAGGGCAATATTATTCCCAAGATCAAGATCAGTGAGAATCCCGCCAAGATCACCAACCCCCACTTCAAGAAGGTCTACCGCCTCTTCTCCCGCTACTCGGGCAAGGCCCTGGCCGACCTCATCACCCTCCACGACGAGACGGTGGATGATTCCCGTCCCCTGGAGCTCTTCGACCCCGAGGCCACATGGAAGCGCAAGACCATCACCGACTTTACCGCCAGGGAGCTGCTGGTCCCCATCTTCCGCGGCGGCGAGCGGGTGTACACCTCCCCCTCCCTGGCCGAGATGCGTGCCTACTGCGCCGCCCAGATCGACCTGCTGTGGGACGAGGTCAAGCGGTTTGAGAATCCCCACAATTACTATGTGGACCTGTCACAGAAGCTCTGGGACATCAAGCACGGGCTGCTCAAGCAGCGGGACGGAAAATGATCCGTCCATCCCTTACAAAAAACGCCGGGCGCTCCAATCGGATCGTCCGGCGTTTTTCATTCTGCTTTCATTGGCAGGGGCGTCACCACTCCACGCCCTCCCGGGCCTGCACTCCCCGGTCGAAGGGGTGGCGGCGCTTGACCATCTCGGTGATATAGCCGGCCCGCTCCAGCAGCTCCGGCGACGGGTCCCGGCCGGTGATGACCACCTCCAGCCCCTCCGGGCGGCTGTCCAGCAGCGCCAGCACCCGGGGGAGGACCACCATCCCGGCGGACAGGGCGGCGCACAGCTCATCCAGCACCAGCAGGCCGGCTCCCTCCGCTGCCCGGAAGGCCGCCTCCAGCAGTTCGGACTGCCGCTCCGCCTCCCGACGGCGCTCCTCCTCCGTCATCTGAAAGGTGAATTTCACTACCTCGGGCGCCGGCAGCAGCTCCACCGTGGGCAGGGCGGAGAGGGCCGTCCGCTCGCCGCTTTTACCATTCTTCAGAAACTGGGCAATGACCACCCGGCGGCCGTGGCCTGCCGCGCGCAGGGCGAGTCCCATGGCGGCGGTGGTCTTGCCCTTGCCGTCGCCGCAATAGATGTGGATCATGCTCCCGTCCCCCTGTCAGTCCATGGGCTCGTCGTTTTCCAGGTCACGGAGATACTCCCCCACCGACCGGCTCATCTCCCGGGAGAAATCCGAGTCGTACTTCCGGCGGCAGAAGGCGTCCATCCAGGCGTCGAAGCCCTGCTCCTGCGTCCGGTGGGCAAACATGGCCCGCAGCTCGGCCCCGTCCATCCGGCGGTAGCGGTTCTCGTGGACGATGTGCTCCAGCGCCGCCCGCTGGGGGCCCCGGTGTTCCTTCTGGCCCGGGGCGGGGCGGCCCATCACCAGCATGGCCGCCGGGAACACCCACGCCGGCAGGCCCAGCAGCCGGCGGTGCTCCTCGTGCTGCTCCATGATGTCTCCGATATAGCAGGAGCCCAGGCCCAGGCTCTCGGCGGCGATGACCGCGTTCTGGGCGGCAATGAGGGCATCGTCCACCGCCAGCAGCAGGTCCCCCGGGCCGGGCCGCCGGGGCGCGCAGCCCGCCTCCACATAGGCGTCGAACCACTTGCGGCAGTCGGCGCAGAAGATAAATACCACCGGCGCCGACGCGATGAAAGGCTGGTCATCGCAGGTCTCGGCCAGTCGGGCCTTCAGCTCCGGGTCCGTAATGTCCAGAATGGTGTAGAGCTGCTGGTTTCCCGCTGTGGGGGCCTGGACCGCCGCCTCCAGGATGGTCCGTTTCTCCTCCGCCGTCACCGGCTCACCGGTAAAGGCCCGCACCGACCGCCGCCGGTGCAGGCATGTCAGGATCTCATTCATATCCGTTCCTCCTTTGCTTCTTTTTTATTCTATCCGACTTCCCCCCGCTTGTACAGTCCCACTCCCTGTGTTACCATGGGACCAGAAAGGGGGCGAGGCCATGGAGCTCCGCTTTTCCGACCGGTACGGCGTGCTGCTCTGCCGCACCGCCACCCATATCTATCTCCGGCCCCATCCGGACCTGAGCCGTCGGGTGGCCCATTACACCCTCCATCTGGGCAGCGGCGCTCCACTCTCCGCCCCCTCCCCGCTGGTGCTGGTGCCCGACGCCTCCGGCTGTCTGGTCTTTACGCTGGAGGGGGACAGGCTCTTCGGCCGGATGTACGGCCCCTCCACCGCCGCCGTGTCGGTGGTCAACGACCTGCGCACCCGGCCCTTCCGCTTTTTGGTGGAGTTCCTCCCCGGCGCGCTGGCCGCCGCCACCCACATTCCCCAGTGGGAGCTGGCCGACCGGGTGCTTCCGCTGGCCCTGACCGCCCCGGGGCTGGACGGGGCCTTTGCCCGGCTGTGGCGCGCCGCCCCCGACCTGGATGAATTCATTGCCGGGGTGGACGCTCTGCTCCTCTCCCACCTGGCTGGGGAGGACGGCTTCGCTTCTCTTCTTACCCTGGCCTGCCGCCGGGAGGGGGTGCAGGCCCTGGCGGCGGAGACCGGCTACAGCCCCCGGCACCTCAGCCGCCTTTTCCGCGCCCGGACAGGCATGGGGCCCAAGGCCTTTGCCCGGGTGGTCCGGGTCAACCGGGCGGCCGCCGCCCTCCAGGCCGGTCCCTGCTCCCTCACCCGTCTGGCCCAGGACCTGGGGTATTTTGACCAATCCCACTTCGACCGGGAATTCCGGGCGGTCTGCGGCGTGTCCCCCTCCGCCTTCCGGGCCGGCATGTCCGATTTTTACAAGGAACCCTGGAAGCTGTGAGGTACAATGGGCCTGTGCCGGGCGCCGGATCTCCAAAACGCCTCTGCCCGGCGGCGATCAAACGAAAGGTGGTATCTCCCATGCGTTTTACCTGTCCATGCTATGCGGTACGTTCCATGGCGGCCTCCCGCACCTTTTATGAAACAGTGCTGGGCCAGAAGGTGGTGCTGGATTTCGGCGCCAACGTGACCTTCGAGGGCGGCTTCGCCCTGCAGGAGGACTTCCCCCGGCTGTGCGGCTTCCCGCCGGAGAACACGGTATACCGCGCCTGGAACGGAGAGCTCTATTTTGAAACCGAGGATCTGGACGGGGACGTGCGCCGTCTGGAGGATGCGGGCGTGGAGCTGCTCTCCCCCATCAAGGAGTATCCCTGGGGCCAGCGTGTCCTGCGCTGCTTCGATCCCGACGGCCATATTCTGGAGATCGGGGAGGCCATGTCCCTGGTGGTCCGCCGCTTTCTGGCTCAGGGCCTCAGCGAGGAGGAGACCGCCCGCCGCACCCAGCACCCCATCGAATTTGTCCGTGCCTGCCGGGAGGCCCCCTGACCCGGCTCTTCCACCCATGAAAAAGCCGCCGCGGCGTCTGCCGCGGCGGCCTTCCGTTTTATTTCTCCTGCAGCATTCCCCGGAACAGCAGGTAGTCCTGCTCCAGCTTGGGCAGCAGGGGATAGGAGCCCTGATGGATGATCCAGTCCACCACCACGCCCCGGAAGTGCCGGTAGAGGAAGTCGGCCAGCCACTCCGCCGAGTAGCCGGGCAGGACGTTTTCCCCGGTCTGGATCTCCCGCAGGCACTCCAGCATGGCCCGCAGGGTGTACCGGCTCTTGTCAATGGAGTGGGAGGCCGGCGCGCCCAGCCGCTGCTGATAGTACCGGGCCAGCAGTTCCCACCCCAGGTTTTCCATAAACTCCGCATAGCTGGACAACAGCACCCACAGCCGCTGGTCCGGCGGCTCTCCCTGATGGCCGGCCATCGCTTTTTCCATGTACACGTCCAGAGGGGCAAAGCCCCGCAGGAGCATCTCCTCCTTGGACTTGAAGTGATGGTAAAAGGCACCGGTGGTAATGCCCGCCTGGCGGCAGATGTCCCGCACCGATACCTTGTCAAAGGGCTGTGCCCGGGAGAGCTCCATGGCCGCGTTCAAAATAGCCTGCTCTGTCTGGCGGGCCTGCTCCCGGCGCCGCTCGCTGTATTCCATTTGTCCGCCTCCGTTTCTCTTGACATTGCCGGGGGACTGACTTATAATAGTCGCATAACGCTGTTATGTGACTATTATTATAGAGTAGGATGATGAACTTGTCAACCGAAAGCGCCTGTTTCAGCGGCACCCCCCAAAAGATCGCCCTTTTGACCGACTCCTGCGCCGACCTGAGCGCGGAACAGCGGGCGGGCAAACCCATTTTCGTGGTCCCCCTGAAGATCCGCTGCCAGGACGGTGAATTCTCCGACGGTGTGGACATGTTCGCCTCCGACGTTTACGCCCGGCTGGCGGCGGGGGAGCTGCCCCACACCTCCCTGCCCGACGGCGGCTCGGTAAAGGAGACTCTGGACCGCATCGCCGCCCTGGGCTATGAGAAGGTCATCGCCCTGCACCTCTCCTCCGGCCTCTCCGGTACCTATAACATGGTGCGCATCCAGGCCGAGGGCCGGGAGGATATGCAGGTGGCCGCCTTCGACTCGGTCAGCGGCAGTCTGGGCATGGGGATGATGCTCCTCCAGCTCTGGGAAGACATCCGCGCCGGTATGTCCTGGGAGGAGCTGGTGGAGCACCGGGTCCCCTCCCTGATTGCCAACACCCACCCCTTCTTCTCGGTGGACACCCTGGAATATCTGCTCAAGGGCGGCCGCATCGGCAAGATGACTGCCATGGCGGGGACCATGCTCAACATCAAACCCATCGTGGGCTTCGCCGGGGACGGGCAGCTGACCAGCGTGGCCAAGGTCCGGGGCCGCAAGGCCATCCAGGGCAAACTGCTGGACATGCTCCAGGCCCAGGAGGGCCGGGGCCGCCGCTATAACCTGGCGGTGGCCAACGGCGGCGCGCCGGAGGAGATGGCCCAGCTGGCCGAAAAGGTGAAGGCTCTCTTCCCCCACTATGAACACTTCTGGTCCGGCGAGCTGGACGCCACCCTCAGCGTCTATATCGGCTCAGGCGTGCTGGGCGCCGCCATCCAGTACCTGGATTGATCTCAACAGGGAAGTCCCCGTACCCCAATGTGGGTACGGGGACTTTTTTACATTCTCATGTGCTCAAGGCTTCTCAAAGGTGCCCAGGAACAGGGGGAGTCCCCGCTCCAGATCCACCACGCCGCAGACGAAGGGCCGGTCAAAGGTGAGCCTCACCGTCTTGCGCAGGGCTGTGGGGGCCACGCCCACGGCGGTGAAGCCGTAGGCCCTGGTGCCCTGCTCATCCACCCGGATGCCCGCCCCGTGCTCCACGGCGCTGACGAAAAGGGGCGCACCGCCGCTCCCTGTGCCCATTTCGGAGAGGTCGGCCTCCGGGCCGAACACCCGCTTCAGGCCCATCCGCTCCAGGGCGGGGACCAGACTGCCCCGCCAGTCCATGGTGAACCGGGGCAGACGGAGCGTCACCTCTCCCCGCTCCGCCGAGGCCATCAGTTCCTCCAGACGCGCCCCGTCCAGCCCGTCCAGATACTCGCTCAGGCTCACGCCCTCCGCGGGCATCAGGGCCAGGAAGGCCAGCCGACCGTCCCGGTAGGGTAGCAGCACCCCCTGCTCCCGGCCGGTGTCCAGATAGACCGCCGACCGCTCGCCGCCCATCAGGGCCACCGGGGCCACGGTCCCGTTCTCCAGGTAGAACTCGCAGTCCTCCAGCGTATTCTCCGGGGCAAATTCCTCTTCCCACTTTCCCTCAAAGTACACGGCGTTGACCAGCATGAGCACCGTCTCCGGGTCGATCTCATCCACAGCCTGCCTGATGCTGCCTCCGGTGCGCTTCTCCACCCAGCGGTTGATCTCCTGCCCCGCGGCGGCATCGGTAAAGTCGGCGGAGAAGCACTCCGCCCCATAGGTCTCCCTGCACCGGCCCACAAAGGCATCCTTGACCTCCAGCCGTCCGTCCAGCCAAAGGCTGTCGGCAATGGAGAGGGAGGCGCCCCCCTCCAGGGCTCCATAGTCCTCCAGCAGGGAGGCGCAGTTGGCGTTTAAGTCATCCAATTCTCCCCCGCCGGCCAGAAGGCTCTGAAACTCCGCCAGGGTGTCCCCCTCCGCGCCGTTGGCCGTCATGGCCAGACAGAGCAGGGCGCTCAGGGGCGAGAGGAAGGTGTTCTCCCCCTCCTCCCGGGTCTGCCGCAGCAGCTCCAGGCCGAAGTCCGCCGCCGCCCGGTCCAGCTCCTCTGATGCGCTGGCCCCCACCGGCTCCGGCGCCGCCGTGGGCTCCAGCCGCCGGACGCCGGCGCCGGAGCACCCCGTCAGAAGCAGTGCGCAGCTCAGCGCCACATGCAGCAATCTCTTTTTCACAGTCATCCCTCCCGTTATCGTCACAGAATATGATTTGCTTTTTAGACGTGTTCTGAGGTAAACTGTTCCCAGGCTTCCCGAATTTTAAGGATTCTTAAAAATTTTCCTTCCCCCGCCTTAAGAAAACAGGTATAAACTGACTGTGATAAAGCGAGGTGCGCCCTATGTACAATATTCTCATCTGCGATGACGATAAAGATATCGTATCCGCGCTGGACATCTATCTCACCAGCGAGGGCTACCGCACCTTCCACGCCTATAACGGGCTGGAGGCTCTGGCGGCGGCGGAGCGGGAGGATCTTCACCTGATCCTTATGGATGTGATGATGCCGGGACTGGACGGCATCCGCGCCACCGCCAGGCTGCGGGAGACCACCAACATCCCCATCATCCTCCTCACCGCCAAAAGCGAGGACACAGACAAGATCCTGGGCCTGAACATCGGCGCCGACGACTATATCACCAAGCCCTTCAACCCCATCGAGGTCCTGGCCCGGGTCAAGAGCCAGCTCCGGCGGTACACCACCCTGGGCGGCCGCACCAGGGCCCCGGCGGAGAACGGCTCTGTCCTCACCAACGGCGGCATCGCCATGGATGACGCCGCCAAATCGGTGACGGTGGACGGAGAGCGGGTCTCCCTGACCCCCATTGAGTACAACATTCTCCTTCTGCTCCTGCGCCATCCCGGCCGGGTATTTTCCACCGGCCAGATCTATGAGCAGGTGTGGAACGACCCCTCTCTGGGCTCAGAGAACACGGTGGCCGTCCACATCCGGCATTTAAGGGAGAAGCTGGAGATCGACCCGGCCAACCCCCGGTACATCAAGGTGGTATGGGGCCTTGGCTACAAGATGGAAAAGATATGAGACGCCGGGAGGAACATACGATGAAACGATCCGGAGGAGGTGCGGCCCGCCGGCTGATGGCCGCCGTGTGCGTGGTGTGCGGGATCCTGGCCTTCTGGTCCGGCATGCTGCTTCTGTCCCACTGGGACGATCTCTGGTCGGCGGGAGACTTTTATCAGAGCGGCAGCATTGTCTATCCCTTTATCCGCTGCCGCCACTGTGTGCAGGAGGCCATGGAACTGCGCATGACCCAAAGCTGGGGCGCGGAGGAAGATTACCTTCAGCACACCCGCCTGGAAAAGCTGGAAGCCGGCCTGGCCGCCGAAGAGACCAACTACCGCTTTCTGGTCCGGGACGAAGCATCGGGCCAGGTCCTCTGGGGCAATACCGACGAAGCGGCTCTGGACCAGGCTGCCGCCCGGGAAACAATGCGCTTTTCAGTCTCCTGGGGCGAGCAGCTGAGAGCACAGGATGAGACCGTCTGGAACAGCGACGACTGGAGCTACAAGGTCCTGCACGTATACACCCCGGAGGGCATGGTGGTCATCGACCCCATGGCCGGCCAGACAAATACCGGCGGGGCGGATGCCTCCGGAACGGAGTACGCCGAGCGCCCCTACAATCAATACGGCTACGCCTATCTGCCTGAAGAGGACCTGTGGCAGTATGACTCCGGGCAGGATACCCGCATCCATCAGGCCGGCCTGGTGCTGGAATCCGGCGTGGCCGTTCCCCTTACCGTGGAAGATGACTTTATGGAGGCCATGGGGGACTATCAGGCTTTTCAGACCTGGCTCACTCCCGTGACCCTGCTCTTTCTGGCCGCCGCCTCCATGGCTCTGTTCCTGCTGACCCGGCTGTGCACCCGGGCCGGGCGGCGGCGGGGCAGCGGGGAGATCGTCCTCTCCTGGTGGGACCGCTTTCCCTATGAGCTCTGTCTGTCCAGCGGGGTCCTGCTTTTTGCCGTCCTGCTCCGCGCCGGGGACCCCATCGCCTATACCATCAACCAGTCCGGATTCAGCCTCCGGGTACTGGTGGGCCTGGGCCTTCTCAGCCTGGTGGGGGGGTGGGCGGTCCTGTCCCTGCTGCTCACCACCGCCGTGCGGCTCAAATCCCACACGTTGCTGCGCAGCACCCTGTGCTGGCAGGCGGGTGCATGGGTAATCCGCCAATGCCGCTCTCTCCCCTCCCGCTGGCCCATGGAGCGGCGGACAGTATGTCTTTTCCTGCTCTACCTGCTGGGCACCGCTATTACCACCCCCACTATCATTCTCATCCCGGTATACCAGGGCTTCGTGCTTTGGCGGCTGTGCCGGTGGGTGCACCAGTGGAAGTCCATCCGCGCCGCCACCGGCGCCATTCTGGGAGGCACCCCCGAGGTACAGATCGACACCACCGGCATGTACCACGACCTGCGGGAGCACGCCGAACAGCTCAACGACCTGGGCGCGGCCATCAACAATGCGGTGGACGAGCGGCTCAAAAGCGAGCGCTTCCGGGCCGAGCTCATCACCAACGTGTCCCATGACCTGAAGACCCCTCTCACCTCCATCATCAACTATGTGGACCTGCTGAAAAAGACCGATATCCAAGACCCCAGGGCTTTGGAATACATCGGCGTGCTGGACCGGAAATCCCAGCGGCTGAAAAAGCTGACCGAGGACCTGGTGGAGGCCTCCAAGGCCTCCACCGGCACCCTGCCCGTGAACCTGGAGCGGTTGGACTTTGCCCAGCTCCTCACCCAAGCTATGGGGGAGTATGAGGAAAAATTCCAGCTCTCCGGCCTCACACCCATACTGGACCCGGCGGAGGGGGACTACTCCATCCTGGCCGACGGGCGGCACCTGTGGCGGGTGATAGACAATCTGCTGGGCAACTGCTGCAAATACGCCCTGCCCGGCACCCGTGTCTACCTGGACCTGGTCCGCTGGGACGGCCGGGTCACCCTGACGGTGAAGAACATCTCCAGAAATCCCCTGAATATCCCGGCAGAGCAGCTGATGGAGCGCTTCGTCCGGGGGGAGGCCGCCCGGACCACCGAGGGCTCCGGCCTGGGGCTCTCCATCGCCCGCAGCCTCACCGAGCTCCAGGGCGGCATGTTCCGGCTGGCCATCGACGGGGACCTGTTCAAGGCGGTGGTCTCCATGCCCGCCGCGCCGGCCGCGCCCCCGCCCCCGGTCCCCCCTTCTGCTTCTCCGGCGCGTGAAGAGGCCGACCCCGCAGAGGAACTCTCTTTCTGACGCGGCAGATCCATTCTTTTTCCTCTTTCGGCGCAAAAAGGCGGCAGGGATCGCTCCCCGCCGCCTTTGCCCGTCTCACACGATCCCCAGTGGACGCGTTCCCTGCCTGCGCCCAGCTCAAAGTGATATTTTACGATTCCCAGATCCATTCTACCATATGTTGGAGGCTGCACACGTTTGGAGGTTAAATCCAGACCAACAAATTGCGGCGGCAGGCGCTTCAATCCGCTCTTGCCCATTTCCCGTTCCTTTACTATAATGGATATGAAAAAAGACTGTGTATGCGAAATAAAATCCCTTACACTGTATAAGGAGTGAATCCCGTTGTCAAATATCTGGCATGACATCAGCCCCAGCCGCATCCAGCCGGAGGACTTTGTGGCGGTCATCGAGATCCCCAAGGGCAGCAAGAAGAAGTACGAGCTGGACAAGGAGACCGGTCTCATCATCCTGGACCGGGTCCTCCACACCTCCACCCACTATCCCGCCAATTACGGCTTTATTCCCCGCACCTACGGCGACGACGGCGACCCGCTGGACGTGCTGGTCCTCTGCTCTGAGGAGATGGACCCCCTGACTCTGGTGCGCTGCTACCCCATTGGCTATATCTCCATGCTGGACGGCGGCAAGAACGACGAGAAAATCATCGCCATTCCCTTTGCCGACCCCACCTACAATACCTTCCGTGACCTGATGGACCTGCCCGCCCACATCTTTGACGAGATGGCCCATTTCTTCACCGTCTACAAGGCCCTGGAGGGCAAGGAGGCCGTGGCCGGCGACGTCAATGACCGCGCCGCCGCCGTTCAGGTCATCCGCAAGGCCATGGACCACTACGCCGAGTGCTTTCTGGGCGGACTCCCCGCCCAGGGCGGCGCGGCCCGGTAAACGGGAATTTAAAGAAAAGTTAATCCTTTTCCCGTTCCGTTTCCCAGTCATGCATGGTACAATAGTTTCACTTAGCGAGCCGCTGCGTCAGCGGCGGAGAACTTAGTGAAACTTGTGCCTGTGCCAAGACCTCTATAGTACGATTATACGCCCCGCCGTCTCAGCGGGGCGTATCCTGAGAGGAGCGAAAGGAAACGCTATGAATCAAGCTTACGACTGCCTGGTGATCGGCGCCGGCTTTGCCGGGGCGGTGGCCGCCCGGGAACTGGCCGAGCGGGGCGGCAGGCGGGTCCTGGTGCTGGAGCGCCGGGACCACATCGGCGGCAACGCCTATGACCTGCCCGATCAGGCCGGTGTGCTCATCCACCAGTACGGCCCCCATATCTTCCATACGTCCAACCGCCGGGTGTTCGACTATCTCTCCCGCTTTACCCGGTGGCGGGACTATCAGCACCGGGTGGTGGCCAACGTCCACGGCACCGAGATGCCGGTGCCCTTCAACCTGACCAGCCTGGAGCTGGCCTTCGGAAAGGAGAAGGCCGCCGCCCTGGAACAAAAGCTCATCGCCGCCTACGGCGCCGAGAAGAAGGTCACCATCCTGGAGCTGCGGCAGAACACCGACCCGGACATTGCCGCTCTGGCCGATTATGTGTATGAGAATGTGTTCCTGCACTACACCATGAAGCAGTGGGACCAGTCTCCTGAGGAGATCGACCCCAACACCACCGCCCGGGTGCCTGTGTTCCTCTCCCGGGACGACCGGTATTTCCAGGACCCCTGGCAGGGCATGCCCCTGGAGGGCTATACCCCTCTCTTCCGCCGCATGCTGGATCACCCCAACATCACGGTGGAGCTGGGAGTGGACGCCCGCACCCGCCTCACCCTGGGGGAGCGGGGCATAGAGCTGGACGGCGCGCCCTTTACCGGCCCGGTGATCTACTCCGGCGCGGTGGACGAGCTCTTTGACTGCCGCTTCGGCCGCCTGCCCTACCGGACGCTGGAGTTCCGGTTCGAGACCTATCCGGTGGACTTCTGGCAGTCCCACGGCACGGTGAATTACACCGTCAGCGAGGAGTGGACCCGTATCACCGAGTTCAAGTACCTCACCGGGCAGGAGCTGCCCGGACGCACCACCATCGCCAAGGAGATCTCCCACGCCTACACCGGCGCGCCGGAGGAGACCCCCTATTACGCCATCATCAGCCCGGAGAACAACGCCCTCTATCAGCGCTACCGGGCGCTGGCTGACGGTTACGGCAGCCTTTACCTGCTGGGCCGTCTGGCCGAGTACAAATACTACAATATGGACGCCATCGTGGCCCGGGCGCTGGAGCTGTGCGATGGCCTGATCCGGAAGGAAGGCGAGTGATCCCCGTGGAAAAGCTCATTACCTTTGCGGTCCCCTGCTACAACTCGGCGGCCTACATGGACCACTGTGTGGAGACCCTGCTCTCCGGCGGAGAGGACATCGAGATCATCCTGGTGGACGACGGCTCCACCAAGGACGACACCCCGGCCATCTGCGACCGCTATCAGGAGAAGTACCCCGACATTGTCCGGGCCATCCACCAGCCCAACGGCGGCCACGGCGAGGGCGTGAACCAGGGCCTGCGCAACGCCCGGGGCCTGTATTACAAAGTGGTGGACTCGGACGACTGGCTGGATACCGGTGCCCTGAAAAAGGCGCTGGACAAGCTGCGGGAGTTCGCCAAAATGCCCGAGCCGGTGGACCTGCTGGTGTGCAACTACGTCTATGAGCATGTGGAGGACAACACTCAGAAGGTCATGCGGTACACCAACGTGTTCCCCGAAAACAAGATCTTCACCTGGGCCGACATCGGCCGCTTCCGCCCCTCCCAGTACCTGCTGATGCACTCGGTGATCTACCGCACCGAGATGCTCCGCGCCTGCAAGCTGGAGCTGCCCAAGCACACCTTCTACGTGGACAACATCTTCGTCTACCAGCCCCTGCCCTACGTCAAGACCATTTACTACATGGATCTGGACCTGTACCGCTACTTTATCGGCCGTGCGGACCAGAGCGTAAACGAGAAGGTGATGGTCACCCGGGTGGACCAGCAGCTGCGGGTCACCCGGCTGATGATCGACGCCCACGACCTCAACAAGGTCCGCGCCGAGCTGCCCAAGCTGGGCCGGTACATGTTCAACTACCTGGCCATGATGATGACCATCTCCTCCATCTTCCTCATCATCGACGGTTCCCCCGAGGCGCTGGGCAAAAAGACCCAGCTGTGGGAGTATCTGCGGACCGTGGATCCCCGGCTCCACCACCGGATGAAATACCGGGCCGTGTCCGCCGTGTCCAACATCCCCGGCTACCAGGGCCGCAAGCTGTCGGTCAGGCTCTACCGTCTGGCCCGCCGCATCTACAAGTTCAACTGATTTTATCATGAGAAAGCCGCGCCTCCCCATCAGGGAAGGCGCGGCTTTTCAACATTCAGGCGGTCTCCATCACCGGGCCACGATCACGCGGATCTGTCCGCCCTGCTCCGGCTCCTTGTCGTAATACCCGGCGAGAGTATAGTCCCCGCCGCTCACCCGGGTCAGGCTGGAGAGGTAGTATTTCCCGTCCCGGACCTCATACACCGCCGCGCGCTCGGAGACAGGATAGCTCCGGTTGGCGGAGGAGAGGGCGGTATTCCCGGTGACGCTGTCCAGTTTCACCTCGGTCAGGTTGGAGATGCGGTCAGGGGCCTGCAGGCTGCCCTTGATCTGGCAGGGGCCCTTCTTCACGCCGAACACGGTGGTCTGGCTGCCCATGGGCACCGCCTGCCCCCCAATATCCGCCACATAGCTGGACATGGTGGTCATTCCCGCGCTGATCTCGGTGACGCTGGTGAGGACGCCGTAGGTATGCAGATCGCCGGTGGCATCTTTCAAGATCAGCCGCTGAATCTCTCCCTGGGCATTGGTGGCATAGAAGCGCACCATGCTCTCGGTGAGCCTGACGCCGGCCAGCCGGCCGGGGTACACCCGGACGGCGGCGGTATCCTCATAGGTGTCCAGGATCTCCACATCATCGGCCAGGACATAGCTGCCCAGCTTCGTGCCGTCGGCGCTCACCTTGCCGGACAGGGTGCTGGCAGAGAGCCGCTTGACCTGGATGGCTCCGCCCTCGGTGGTGATCCGGACCAGATCTCCTGCCTTGAAATAGCTCTCGTCGGTAGGATAGGTGTTCACCGCGCCCGAGGTGGTATACACGGTCACGGAACGGCTGGTGTACGTATCGCCCCGGTCGTCGGTGTAGCCGGTGTTCTGCACGGAGGTGACCATGCCGTACACGGTAGAGCCTTCCAGGGCCTCTCCGGCGGAGCGGACGGCGGCCACACCGCCGCCCCGGCCCAGCAGAAGGGTCACGCTGTCGCCTGCCCGGAACTCACCCAGGTCGCTGAGGGCGTAGGCGGCGTCACCGCTCTCGATGGCGTAGGTCCTGCCCGCTACCGTCACGCTGGCGGGGGCGGAAGCGCTGGGGCTCACCTGCTCCAGGGTGCCGGTGGCCCGCTTGCTGTAGGCCCACACGCTACGCATGGGCTTGGACCAGTAGACCACGTCCAGAGCCTGGATGGCCTGGGCCGGGGCGCTCTTGCCGTCCCGGTACACGGCGGCGGAGGAAAGGTCAAAGGGCACCTTGCCCTGCCAGCTCCCCTCGGCCACCACCGGGCCCTCCATGGCGGAATTCACCAGGGCCACCCGGTCCAGGGTGCCGTCCATCCCCACCAGGTTGAGGGTGGGTTCCAGGGTATTGAGATGATAGACGCCGGTCTTGTTCTTGGTGGTCATCAGGTTATAGAAGAGATAGAGCGCGTCCTGCCGGGTCATGGCGTCGTTTTGGGCGGCGGCGACTCCCTCATCCAGCTCCAGATTGCGGTAGGCCGCCATCTGGCCGGCGGGATAGGCACCGGTGAAATCGGAGGGCTGGTAGCCCAGGAGCCGCAGCACCATGGTGACGCCCTCGGCCAGGGTGATGGTGTTGTCAGGCCGGAAGGTACCATCCAGATATCCGGAGATATATCCGCCCGAAACGGCGGCCTGGATGTAGGGCGCCGCCCAGTGGGTGCGGGGCACATCGGGATAAGGGGCCACGCTGGCCGCGTCTCCGGCGCTGTCCCGCCACGGGGAGGCGGCGATGACCATCCGGGTGAATTCCGCCCGAGTGACGGTGCGCTCCAGATGCAGCTCGCCGTTCTGGTCGCCCACCATGATGTTCAGGGCCGAGAGGACCTGGGCGGCCTCGCCCCCGGCGGGAGCGGCAGCCATGGCGGCGGGCAGCAGGCCCACCGTCAGCACCGCCGCGATCACGCCGGCCAACATACGTTTTCTCATATCGTACACTCCTTTATTCGTACCGCAGCGCGTCAATGGGATTGAGCTTGGCCGCCTTGTTGGCGGGCAGGTAGCCGAAGAGAATACCCACGCCCACCGACACGCCGAACGCCACACCGATGCCGCTGGCCGTGGGGATGGCTACGAAACCGTCGCTTCCGCTACCCAGCACCATACCGATGACGGCGGTGAGCGCGTTGGCCATGATGATGCCAAACACGATGCCGATAGCCCCGCCGATAGCCGAGGTGGTCCCCGCCTCGATGATGAACTGGCTGCGGATATCCTTGCCCTTGGCCCCCAGAGATTTGCGGATGCCGATCTCCCGGGTGCGCTCAGTCACCGATACCAGCATGATGTTCATGATTCCGATACCGCCCACCAGCAGGGAGATGGCGGCGATGAGGATCAGAATGAGCATCAGGGTACTGAGCATGGAATCCATGGCGTCCATCATCTCGGCCGAGGTCATGACAAAGTAGGCGTCGGTATCCTGGAAGGTCTTGAACAGGCGGTTCTCCACGATGCCCTTGGCGGCCGCCGCCGTATTCCGGTCGGTACTGGTAAACATGTAGAGGCTGTAATAGCTGTTCCCGCCGAGGCTCTCGGCCTTGGTGTAGGGAATATAGACGCAGTCGTCGGTACTGCCCTCGGTCATGTCAGCCGCCGTCTTCAGCACGCCGATAACGGTATAGGGCTCGCCCCCCACCGAAAGGGTCTTGCCTATGGCGCTGCCGCCAAAGGCCTCCCGTGCCAGATAGGCCCCGATGACACAGACATTCTGGCGCCGCTCCACGTCGATATATTTCAGGAAGCGGCCCTCCTCCAGCTCGCCGCCGGTCATGGTGGCGCCCCGGGCGGTCATAAAGGTCTCGCCCACGCCATAGACCTTGGTGCGCTCAAACTTGTCGGAGCCATGGCGCACCGCCGGCTGGATCTGAAGATAAGGGGTGACGCCGGAGAGATACTGGGGATATTTGTCCACCAGGGCATACATGTCGTCGGCGTCCACGCTGCGGGAGGAGCCGTCGTTCATCACCTGAGCCTGGACCAGGTTGGAACCAAGCTCCTCAAACTGGGCGTTCATGTAGTTTTGCATACCGTTGCCCAGGCTGGTGATGATGATGACGGCGGCCACGCCGATGATGATGCCCAGCATGGTCAGCAGGGCCCGCATCTTGCTGGTCAACAGGGACTTGACCGCCAGGCGGAAGGATTGGGTGAAGTTCACGCCAACTCCTCCTCTCCTGCGGCCGTCTCAGGCACGTCCTCCAGTTCCTCGGGCTGGACAACTGCCCGTGGATCATGGGCGTCGCCGTCATAGATGATGCGGCCGTCCTGCAGGCGGACGATCCGCCTGGCCTTGACGGCGATGGAGTTGTCATGGGTGATGAGGACCACGGTGTTGCCCTCCCGGTTGAGCTTCTGGAGGAAGGAGAGCACCTCCCGCCCGGTGCGGGAGTCCAGAGCGCCGGTGGGCTCGTCGGCCAGGATGACCGACGGGTCTCCGGCCAGGGCCCGGGCGATGGACACCCGTTGCTGCTGGCCGCCGGAGAGCTGGCTGGGCAGGTTTTTGCACTTGTCGCTCAGGCCCACCCGCTCCAGAGCACGCAGGGCCCTGGCCTTGCGCTCGTCGGCCCCTGCCCCGGCATAGAGCAGAGGGAGCTCCACGTTCTCCAGCACGTTGAGCTTGGGGATCAGGTTGTACTGCTGGAAGATGAAGCCCAGCATCTTGTTGCGGATCTCGGCCTGCTGGTCGTCGTCCATGGTGGACACGTCCACGCCTCCCAGGCGGTAGGTGCCCGAGGTGGGCACGTCCAGACAACCGATGATGTTCATGGCGGTGGATTTGCCCGAGCCGGAGGAACCCACGATGGCCACGAACTCCCCCTCGTCGATGGTGAGGGAGACGCCGTCCAGGGCGTGGACAGTCTCCTCTCCCATCTGGTAGATCTTATAGACGTCTCTGAGTTCGATGAGGTGTTCCAAGGCTTAGCCCCCCATCATCATCTGCATCATATTGGTGCTCTGGTTGCTTACCAGTACGGTTTCCCCCTCGCTGAGGCCGTCCACGATCTCGATGTAGGTCTCGTTGTTGCGGCCCAGGGTGACCTGGCGCTTCTCGGGGGTGCCGGGGGAGAGCATATTGCCGTTGTCGTCATACACCGCGTCGGCGCCGGGCACCAGGACTGAGCCGCCGTCCTCCCGGCTCACAGCCTCCACCGGCACGCACAGCACCTTGCCCACCCGCTCCACAATGATCCGGGCCGACACGTTCATGCCGGGATAGAGCTCCTCCGGCGCGCCGTCCACCAGGACGGTAACGGGATAGGTTGTCTTGCCGCCGGCGGTGGTTCCGTTGATATTCACCTTATCCACCGTGCCGGTATAGGTCCTGCCGTCCAGGGCATCCACCGTGATCTCCACAGTCTGGCCCACCTTCACCTTGTTGATGTCCAGCTCGTCGATGCTCATATCAAACGTGAGGGCGGACAGGTCGTAGATGACGGCAGGATAGCTGACGCCGGAGGCCGCCGTGGTAGTGGAGGTGCCGTCGATATTGTCCCCCACATCCACGTTCTTCTCGATGACAGTGCCGTCGATGGTAGAGGTAATGGAATAGTCCTCCAGGCTGTCCTGGGCCTTCTGGAGGGTGAGTCTGGCATTCTCCACGCTGATACGGGCATTCTCGATCTGGGTGGTAATGGAGTCGGCGTCAAAGGAGCCGATGACCTGCCCCTCGCTCACCGTGTCCCCCTCTTTGACCGAGAGCACGGCCAGCTCGCCGCTGGTCTTGGCCACCACGGTCTTTTGGGCGGCATAGGTAAAGGGGCCGGAGGCGGCGCAGGCGATGGTCCCCACCGCGGCGGTGCCGGTGCTCTGGTCGGTGATGACGCCGGGGTTGGCCACCGACACCGTCACCGTGCGGATCAGGGTGCCGCCAGCTCCCACCTCGTCCAGAGCCGAGATCTCAGAGACCGTACCCTGAATGGTCTGGACGGTGCCGTCCACCACCACGCTGGCCGTCTGCCCCAGGGAGAGCCCGGCCGCGTCAGAGGCATGGAAGGGGACCTTCAGCTTCATGGTGGAGCGGTCCAGGATATCGGCCACCTGGGCTCCCGCCATCACGTTATCCCCCTGGTCCACATAGAGCCTGGAGATGACGCCGGAGGCGTTGGCGGTGAGCTTGGCATCCTTGGCGCTCTTACTCAGATTATCATAAGTAAGCTGTGCCTGCTCCAGGGCCAGCCTGGCCTGCTGGATGCCGGTCTCCACATCCTTGGAGTCAATGCGGAAGAGCAGGTCGCCCTTGCGGACGGTCTGGCCTTCCTCAAAGGGGGCCTCCAGGACCTCGCCCCGGATCAGGGTGGTCACTTTGTAGGAATTGATGGGCTCTATGGTGCCGGTGCCCGACACCTCCACCGTCAGGTCCTGCATTTCAGCCTGCTCAGTGAGATAATTGCCGGCCGCCGCCAGTTTGGCGCCGCCGGAGCAGCTCCTGAACACGAATACGCCCACTGCCACTACCACAGCCAGCGCGATCACCCGCTTAACCCACTTGCGCTTTTTCCGGGGCGCCTTGAATTTGGGCGTTTCCGGCCTGGCCGGGGCGGAGGGCTCAGCCACCGCCACCTCTGAATTGACTTGGTTTTCCATAGATTTCTCCTTACCCCGGGGCTGTGCCCCAGATCCTGCGTTCTCTATCTGCACGCCGTTTTGGCGGACATGCCCCGCTTGAGGATCTCGAACTGATTGGCCAGCCGCCGCCGGACGGTGGAGGGCTCGTCGGTCACGCCGGCAGAAGCGATGGCCGACACGGTCATACGGGCCAGCAGCCCCATCATCTCCTCCAGATCCTTTTCCTCTCTCAGGTCCAGCAGCCCGGTATCCACCTTCCTGAGGATCCGGTCGATGCAATGTCCGGTGCCGATCCCACCCCGGAACAGCAGCCCGGCATGGAGCCAGTGGTTGAGCTGGAGGATGGTCAGGAATTCCCGGATATCGTCCCTGTCCTCCACTTCCGGATCCTGATTCTGGCTGCAATCGAACAGATCCATCATAGCGGCAAAACAGTCGCCCTGCCGCTGCTCCAGCAGCAGGCAGACCAGTTTCTCCACCGCCAGAGCGTAAAAGCCCAGCAGGCAGAGGAAGAGATCCTCCTTGTTTTTAAAGTACATGTAAAAGCTGCCCCGGGGGATCCCCGCCGCCCGGACGATCCGATTGATGGAAGCCTCACTGAAGGGGACCCGGGCAAATTCCGCCCGGGCGGAGCGCATAATCTTCTCCCATTTCTCATAGGGCAGGTTAAAAAACGTGGCAGTGGGCACGCGCCTCCCCCTCTTTCCGTGATGTAGAATTTCTTCCCCATCATATATGACAGTCTGTCATATGTCAATTGCTCCGACGCAAGGTTCAAGATTTCTTTACAAACGCCAATTTACACCTTTCACCAGGAGGAAGGTCAAGCATTCTTTTTATTATCATACGCCGTAAAGCAAAAAAGAGCCTCAAGAAAAGATTAAACTTTCATTAAACCTGTCCCCTCCGGCGTCAGGCCGCAGTTTTTAGAAATTTCTGTATATTCAGGTATAAAGCTCCTCCGCTCTGTCCACAATAGGCTCGGAGGTGCAAAACACATGAAAGAACCACTCAACCAGCGCATCAGCGACTTTATGGCGGGAAAGGGCTTCTACATAGTCCTGTTCCTGTGCGTCGCCGCAATTGGAATTTCGGGCTATTATCTCTACACGTCCCTTTCCGCCCCCGATGAGGAGGTCCCTGTGGCCGGCCATGTGCAGGTCACGGTGACGCCGCCCGCCCCGGAGCACACGCTCCAGCCCCAGCGTCCGTCCGTGACCGCCCGGCCCGTACCCACTGCCGCTCCCACCGCCGCGGCAAAGCCCGCGTCTACACCCGTTCCCTCCGCCGTTCCTTCGGCCGTCCCGCCCGCCGCTTCTTCCTTCTTCACCTGGCCGGTCAAGGGCGATATCGTCCATCCCTACAGCGTGGAGGCTCTGGCCTATGACGAGACCATGGGAGACTGGCGCACCCACGAGGGGGTGGATCTGGCCGCCGAGATGGGCACCAAGGTCCTGGCCGCCTCTGACGGCTCGGTAGCCTCAGTGCTTCAGGACGACCTGATGGGCACCACCGTCACCCTGGACCACGGGAACGGCCTTATCAGCGTTTACGCCAACCTGTCCCCCTCTCCCCTGGCGGAAGCCGGCGACACGGTCAAAGCCGGCGACGTGCTGGGCACCGTGGGCAATACCGCCATCGCCGAGAGCGCACAGGTTCCACATCTTCACTTCGCCATGTGGAAAAACGATCTGCCCGTGGACCCGGCGGACTATCTCCCCCAACGCTGAGATCATTCCTCCCCCGGAATACGGCAACGCCGGAAGTGGGGGGGGGGGGGGGGGGGGGGGGGGGGGGGGGGGGGGGGGGGGGGGGGGGGGGGGGGGGGGGGGGGGGGGGGGGGGGGGGGGGGGGGGGGGGGGGGGGGGGGGGGGGG
>NZ_JBQHUB010000037.1:0-29481 GCF_052065415.1 Pseudoflavonifractor sp. HCP28S3_F10
TTATAAAGGCTCTGATTTAGCCGGACTCCTTCACCGTGACGGTGGACTTGTTTATCCGTGAAGATGGACCGGAAACTCCGTGCAAGTGGACTTTATAACCCGAAATTTACATTTGATGAGGACGGACACATCTGTGTGAAAAATCCATCTGCTTTCTGGCTGCCGGAGTTCACTTTGCAGAAAGAGATCGGCGGCACGATCTACTCCGCCACAGGCACTTATGACGGAACGGAAACGCTGGATAAGAAGATGGAGCGCATTATGGCTGAAAAGTTTACAGAAAAGTTGGAGGATACCGAATGACAAATTCACAGACTCTTGGTACAATAGAAGCAACCAATCCTGTACTGGCAGTTGCCCCTTTGAAGGAGGAAACAGAAATGTTACGGGCAACTGATAAAATCACCGCACTCTACTGTCGCTTATCCGTGGAAGATATGAAAGAGGATAAAAAAGGCGGTAAGGAAGATGTGTCAAACTCTATCCAGAATCAAAAAATGATCCTGCTCCAGTACGCTAAGGAAAATCGCTTTCCTAACCCGACCTTTTTCGTGGACGACGGGTACAGCGGCACCAACTATGACCGCCCCGGCTTCCAAGCCATGCTTGCGGAGATTGAAGCGGGACGGGTGGCAGTCTGTATCACCAAAGACCTTTCCAGACTGGGACGAAATTCCTCGCTGACCGGGCTTTATATCAACTTCACTTTCCCGAAATACAATGTGCGATATATTGCCATCAACGACCACTTTGACACCATCGACCCCAACAGCACAGACAGCGATATTGCCGGTATCAAAAACTGGTTTAACGAGTTTTTCGCCAAGGACACCAGCCGCAAAATCCGGGCGGTGCAGAAAGCAAAGGGCGAGCGTGGTGTACCGCTGACGGTTAATGTGCCGTTTGGGTACATTAAAGACCCAGAGGACAAAACCAAGTGGATCGTGGACGAAGCAGCGGCTATGGTAGTGAGGCGGATCTTCAAGCTGTGCATGGAGGGGCGGGGACCGATGCAGATCGCAAAGCTCTTGCAGGAGGAAAAGGTTCTGAATCCCACCGCATATAAGCGGCAGATCGGCATCAAGACTCCAAGCCCGGAAACCGCTAATCCCTACCATTGGAACACCAATACCGTTGTCCACATTCTGGAACGGCGGGAATACACAGGCTGTACGGTCAACTTCAAGACCTACACCAATTCCATCTGGGACAGGAAGCAGCGGGAAACGCCTCTTGATAAACAGGCGGTTTTCTACAACACCCATCCGGCGATCATCGAGCAGGAAGTCTTTGACAAGGTGCAGGAGATCCGGCAGCAGCGTCACCGCAGGACGAAAACGGGCAAGAGCAGTTTGTTTTCCGGCATGGTTTACTGTGCCGACTGCGGAGCAAAAATGCGGTACTGCACCACCAATTACTTTGAGAAGCGGCAGGATCACTTTGTATGCGCCAACTACCGAAGCAACACGGGAAGCTGTTCGGCACACTTTATCCGAGCCGTTGTTCTGGAAGATTTGGTATGGATGCACATGAAAGCGGTCATCTTCTATGTGACACGGTATGAAGCGCACTTCCGGGCAGTTATGGAACACAAGCTCCTGTTGTCCAGCGAGGAAAAAATCTGTGCGAGTGTCAAGCGTCTGGAACAGGCGCAGCGGCGCATGGGAGAGCTTGACCGTCTGTTTATCCGCATCTATGAGGACAATGTGGCGGGACGCATCAACGACGAACGGTTCTCCATGATGAGCAGAAGCTACGAAACCGAGCAGGAGCAGCTTAAAGTGGAAATCCAGACCTTGCGGCAGGATATTGAAGTACAAGAACGACAGATTGAAAATTTGGAGCAGTTTATCCAGAGGGTACACAAATACAAGGACTTAGACGAGCTTACCCCCTATGCTCTGCGTGAACTTGTCAAGGGAGTTTATATCGAAGCCCCCGACAAGAGCAGCGGAAAACGGCGACAGAACATCCGCATTTCCTATGACCTTGTGGGCTTTATCCCGCTGAATGAACTGATGAAAGAGGAAACGGCATGACCGAAGCCATGCCGTTCCTGCAAAAATGCGATATTACTTTCTTACGACCCCCGCCCATTGGCCCCGGGCCGTTTTGGCGTAGTGTACCTTCCAGTGCGGACAAACGTCTCTCGTCCGGGGGAAAGGCGGGCCTCATGCCTTCTTCCGGCGTTTTGATGGGGAAAAGGGCCGGAAAGCCCATGATTTAATGCCTTTTTTTGCTTGACGAATACCATTCCCTATGGTATAATTCAAAATCGCGCAGGTGTGTCCGCTAAGTACGAAACCACCTGCCGTCACGATCATTTCAAAGACAGGAGGCGGGCCAGGTGTTGTCGGAACTGAAAGCAGGACACAAGGTCGTCGGCGTGAAGCAGACCAGGCGCGCGCTGGGCGACGGTAAAGCCGCCAGGGTCTTTGTGGCGGAGGATGCCGATCCCCGGGTCGTGGAGCCTGTGGAGGCCATGTGTGCCGAGCGGGGCGTACCCGTAGTGCGTGTAGCCCGGATGAAGGAGCTCGGCGCCGCCTGCGGCATTGCGGTGGGTTCTGCCGTGGCCGCGCTGCTGAATTGATTTTAACGGAATAATCCAAGGATGATTCTGTTAAAATAATAAAATCAACCATAAAAGAAAGGAGGAAACTACTCATGCCTACTTTTAACCAGCTCGTCCGCAAGGGCCGTGAGGCTGCGACCTACAAGTCCAACTCTCCCGCCATGCAGTACGGCCTGAACACCCTGAAGAACCGTGAGACCGATCTGCCCTCTCCCCAGAAAAGAGGTGTCTGCACGGCGGTTCGTACGGCTACCCCCAAGAAGCCTAACTCCGCTCTGCGTAAGATCGCCCGTGTGCGTCTGACCAACGGCTACGAGGTCACCGCCTATATCCCCGGTGTCGGCCACAACCTGCAGGAGCACTCTGTGGTCATGATCCGCGGCGGCCGTGTCAAGGACCTGCCCGGCGTTCGTTACCACATCATCCGCGGCACTCTGGACACCCAGGGCGTCAACGGCCGTATGCAGGCCCGTTCCAAGTACGGCGCCAAGCGGCCCAAGGCCGGCAAGGGCGGCGCGAAGAAGTAATCTTCCGCGGCACCGGCATCAGGTTTCGGCCTGAACATCTGAACTTGCATTGTGCGCTGAGCGCAAGGCAAATCGCCTTGCCGAGCGTTTACCATATAGGGGTAGACCTCGGAGAGGCACTGGACAAGCAGGCACTTGTCTTTACACGGGCCGCAGACGCGGTTCGAGTACCTATGAAATCATACTATGAAGGAGGGAAGCAAAGTGCCCAGAAGAGGTAATGTACCCAAGCGGGAGGTTCTGCCCGATCCGCTTTACAACTCCGTCCTGGTGACCAAGCTCGTCAACAGCATCATGCTGGATGGCAAGAAGGGCGTGGCCCAGAAGGTGGTCTACAGCGCTTTCGATATCATCAAGGAGAAGACCGACAAGGATCCTCTGGAGGTGTTCACCACCGCGCTGGAGAACATCATGCCGTCCCTGGAGGTCAAGGCCCGCCGCGTGGGCGGCGCCACCTACCAGGTGCCCATCGAGGTCCGGCCCGAGCGCCGTCAGACCCTCGGCCTGCGCTGGCTGACCAATTACGCCCGCGCCCGCAGCGAGAAGACCATGAAGGAGCGTTTGGCCGGCGAGATCATGGACGCCGCCAATAACCTGGGTTCCGCCGTCAAGAAGCGTGAGGACACCCACAAGATGGCCGAGTCCAACAAGGCCTTCGCGCACTACCGCTGGTAAGGGGGAGCTTGGACCATGGCTAGAAAAGTTTCCCTTGAGAATACCCGCAACATCGGCATCATGGCCCACATCGATGCCGGCAAGACCACTACCACCGAGCGCATCCTGTACTACACCGGCGTCAACTACAAGATCGGTGAGACCCATGACGGCACTGCCACCATGGACTGGATGGCTCAGGAGCAGGAGCGCGGCATTACCATCACCTCCGCCGCCACCACCTGCTACTGGAAGGGAACCAAGGATCAGTTCCCCCAGACCCGCATCAACATCATCGACACCCCGGGCCACGTGGACTTCACCGTCGAGGTGGAGCGCTCCCTGCGCGTGCTGGACGGCAGCGTGACCGTCATGTGCGCCAAGGGCGGCGTGGAGCCCCAGTCCGAGACTGTGTGGCGCCAGGCCGACCACTACAAGGTCCCCCGCATGATCTACGTCAACAAGATGGACATCATGGGCGCCGATTTCTACAACGTGCTGCGCATGATCCACGACCGCCTCAAGTGTAACGCCGTGCCCATCCAGCTCCCCATCGGCTCTGAGGATACCTTCCGCGGCATCATCGACCTGGTGGAGATGGACGCTGACATCTACTATGATGAGATGGGCAAGGACATGCGCGTGGAGGAGATCCCCGAGGACATGAAGGAGCTGGCCCAGGAGTACCGGACCAAGCTGATCGATTCCTGCGCTGATCTCAACGACGAGATCATGGAGCTGGCCCTGGAGGACCGCCCCATCCCCGAGCAGATGATCCGCGACACCATCCGCAGGGCCACCATCGACAACAAGATGGTCCCTGTTGTCTGCGGTACTTCCTACCGCAACAAGGGTGTGCAGAAGCTGCTGGACGCCATCGTGGATTATATGCCTTCTCCCGTGGACATCCCCGCCATCAAGGGTGTGAATCCCGAGACCGAGGAAGAGGATGAGCGTCCCGCTTCCGATGACGCCCCCTTCTCCGCCCTGGCCTTCAAGATCGCCACCGATCCCTTTGTGGGCCGCCTGTCCTTCGTGCGCGTTTACTCCGGCGTTCTCAACACCGGCACCTCCGTGCTCAACTCCACCAAGAAGCAGAAGGAGCGCATCGGCCGCATCCTGCAGATGCACGCCAACCACCGCGAGGACATCGAGTGCTGCTACTCCGGCGATATCGCCGCCGTTATCGGCCTGAAGAACTCCACCACCGGCGACACCCTGTGTGATGAGAAGCATCCCATCATCCTGGAGTCCATGGAGTTCCCCGAGCCTGTTATCCGCGTGGCCATCGAGCCCAAGACCAAGGCCGGCCAGGAGAAGATGGGCATCGCCCTGATGAAGCTGGCCGAGGAGGATCCCACCTTCAAGACCTACACCGATGAGGAGACCGGTCAGACCATCATCGCCGGCATGGGCGAGCTCCATCTGGAGATCATCGTCGACCGTCTGCTCCGCGAGTACAAGGTGGAGGCCAACGTGGGCGCTCCCCAGGTCGCCTATAAGGAGACCATCAAGAAGACCGTCGAGCAGGATACCAAGTATGCCCGTCAGTCCGGCGGTAAGGGCCAGTACGGCCACGTCCGCATCACCGTGGAGCCCAACGAGCCCGGCAAGGGCTACGAGTTCCTCAACGAGATCACCGGCGGCGTGATCCCCAAGGAGTATATTCCCGCCGTCGACGCCGGCATCCAGGGCGCCATGCAGGCCGGTGTTCTGGCCGGCTACCCCGTTGTGGACGTGAAGGTCCACCTGACCTTCGGCTCCTATCACGAGGTCGACTCCTCTGAAATGGCGTTCAAGATCGCCGGTTCCATGGCCTTCAAGGAGGCCTGCCGCAAGGCCGGCGCCTGCCTGCTGGAGCCCATGATGAAGGTCTCCGTCATCGTCCCCGACGAGTACCTGGGCAATGTTATCGGCGACCTGAACGGCCGCCGCGGCATGATCCAGGGCCAGGAGAGCCGTCCCGGCGCCACCCAGATCGACGCGCTGGTGCCTCTGGCCAACATGTTCGGCTACGCCACCGACCTGCGTTCCAGCACTCAGGGCCGCGGCCAGTACTCCATGGAGCCCCACAGCTACGTGGAGATCCCCAAGAGCATCGCCGAGAAGATCATTGCCGAGCGCGGCCGCAACAACGCCGACTGATCTCTGCCCCTGCGGCCCAAAAATGATGTTGCAATTTGTCCGTCAGTGGGATAAAATAGCATCATCATGCAAACCTTTTATTTGACGTATTTTATCTGATTTTAAGGAGGATAACCAAACATGGCTAAGCAGAAGTTTGAGCGCAACAAGCCCCATGTCAACATCGGCACCATCGGCCACGTTGACCACGGCAAGACCACCCTGACCGCCGCTATCACCAAGTATCTGGCTCTGAAGGGCCAGGCTCAGTACGAGGACTACTCCAGCATCGACAAGGCTCCTGAGGAGCGCGAGCGCGGCATCACCATCAACACCGCTCACGTGGAGTACGAGACCGATGCCCGTCACTACGCTCACGTTGACTGCCCGGGCCACGCCGACTATATCAAGAACATGATCACCGGTGCTGCTCAGATGGACGGCGCCATCCTGGTCATCGCCGCCACCGACGGCCCCATGGCTCAGACCAAGGAGCACATCCTGCTGGCCCGTCAGGTGGGCGTGCCCGCCATCGTGGTCTTCCTGAACAAGTGCGATCAGGTCGATGACGAGGAGCTGCTGGAGCTGGTGGAGATGGAGGTCCGCGAGACCCTGTCCGGCTACGAGTTCCCCGGCGACGACATCCCCGTCATCCGCGGCTCCGCTCTGAACGCTCTGACCTGCGAGGGCGGCGTGGACGATCCTGACTTCGCCTGCATCAAGGAGCTGATGGACGCTGTCGACTCCTATATCCCCACTCCCGCCCGTAACGATGACCTGCCCTTCCTGATGCCCGTCGAGGACGTCTTCACCATCACCGGCCGCGGCACCGTCGCTACCGGCCGTGTGGAGCGCGGCATCCTGAAGGCCGGCGAGGAAGTTGAGATCGTGGGCCTGACCGAGGAGAAGAAGAAGACCGTCGTCACCTCCATGGAGATGTTCCGCAAGACCCTGGACTTCATCGAGGCTGGCGATAACGCCGGCTGCCTGCTGCGCGGTATCTCCAAGACCGACATCGAGCGCGGCCAGGTCATGTGCAAGCCCGGCTCCATCCATCCCCACACCAAGTTCGTGGGCCAGGTTTACGTCCTGAGCAAGGACGAGGGCGGCCGTCACACCCCCTTCTTCAACAACTATCGTCCCCAGTTCTACTTCCGTACCACCGACGTGACCGGCGTCATCACCCTGCCCGAGGGCACCGAGATGTGCATGCCCGGCGATAACGTCGACATGAACGTGGAGCTGATCACCCCCATCGCCATCGAGAAGGGCCTGCGCTTCGCTATCCGCGAGGGCGGCCGTACCGTTGGTTCCGGCGTCGTCATCGACATCGTGGAGTAATTTCCAAACCTCAGAGGGAGGCGGCCTTTGGCCGCCTCCCTTTTTTAATGCTGGCGGCTGCTACTTTTGACAGAATGACATACCAATCGAGCCGGGGGCTGATCGAACCTTGCCCTTTTTCCGGGAATATGGTACACTGATACAGATTCTGAACATAAGGAGCGATGACCGTGTCCGCAACTCCTATTCCCAGTCCCACCACCAATATGCTCAGCGAGACCTTCCATGAGGTGGCCCAGTCCACCGGCCTGAACAAATTCCTGAGTAATTTTACCGGCTTTACCTGGGAGCGGCTGATTTTCGTGGCCATCCTCATTGGCTGTGGGCTCATCTTCATCAAGATCATTCAGCGCTTGATCAACCGGGTGCTGTCCCGCGGCAGGATCGAGCCCAGTCTGCACAGCTTTATCAGGACTACGGCCAATGTCCTGCTCTATTTCCTCTTTGTCCTCATCGTGGCCAGTTCGCTGAATATCGACGTCACTTCCCTGGTAGCAGTGCTGAGCGTTGCAGGCTTGGCGGTGTCCCTGGCCGTGCAGGGGAGCCTGTCCAATCTGGCCGGCGGCATCCAGGTGCTGGCGGCAAAGCCCTTCAAGGTGGGAGATTTTATTGAGACCAACAGCGTCAGCGGAACGGTGCGGGAGATCGGTATGTCCCATACCAAGCTGCAGACGGTGGATAATAAGGTCATCTATGTGCCCAACAGTGAGATCGCTGCGGCCAAGATCATCAACTACAGCGCCGAAGCCCGCCGCCGGGTGGATCTGACGGTGAGCGCTTCGTATGATGACAAGACCGAGGATGTGATCCGGGCCATCCGCGGCGTGATCGATGCCCATCCAAAGGCTCTGCGGGAGCCGGAGCCTTTTGTGCGCCTCTCGGCCTACGGGGACAGCTGTATCGAATATACCGTGCGGGTATGGTGCGAGACAGCGGACTATTGGGACCTCTATTTTGACCTGCTGGAGCAGCTTCGCGGCGCGTTTGACCGGAGCGGCATTACCATGACTTATCCACACCTGAACGTGCATATGGTGGAAAAGTAAGCGCGAATAGAGCGCCGACCGGGCGGAAAGGGAGCAAAAAATATGACAGAGCAGCAAACCATTACAAGAGGACTGAAGATGCTGGCCACAGCGGAGATCATTGCGGCCGGCATGAGCCTGGTTGCCGCGCTGGACCTGTTTTCCATCATTGAGCTGGGTCTGGCGGGTATCCTGGTCCTGGGGTTCCGGTTGGGGGGGCTTGCTTCCCTGCGCAGGGCCCGGGAGGAATACCGGAGAGCCTTTCTGCTGTCGCTGGCAGAGATCTGGATGAGCATCGTGGCCTCAGCGGGGATGTGGGCGGCGCTGCTGCTGCAGGCGGAGTGGGCCCTTGACCTGGTCACGGTGCTGGTCGGGATCATGAGCTGTGTCATGGGGTACCTGGTGGTACACTGTGTGTGCGCCGGGACCCTGGCTCTGCTCCATGGCCGGGGCCTGGAAAAGGCCGAGCAGAGGGGCGACATGGCCAGGAGCCTGTTCCTGGTGGTGATGCTCATGGTGGCGGTAGTGAACGTGATGGACCTCCTGCCTCTGCGGGAGGAGGTATTCCGGTTTGCCGGGACGCTCTCCAATGTGCTCACCACCGCGGCCTACGCCTTTTATGCCTGGTTCCTGCTGGAGAGCGGGGCGGGCCTTCGGCCTGCCCAGTAGAGCATACACAGACGGTCCGGGACATTTGTCCCGGACCGTTTTTTGTTTTCAGGTACCGTCCGGCGGGACACCGCCAAAAGGCGGAGCCCTGGGGATCGGCATGATCAGCCCGGGCGGGCCAGACCGTGGATAAAGCCGCCCAGATCGGTGGAGAGCACGTCGCCGCCGATGACGGTATTGCGGTAGATGAGAAGACCGGCCAGCACGCCGGATTCCCCGGAGGGGTAATTGGTGACGGTATAGGTATAGCGCTTGACACGCTTGCCGCAGTATCGGGTGAGGTCAAAACCCTGGCTGGCCTGCAGGTCCACATATTGGGTATAGGTGTCGTCAAATTCTTCGGGGATGACCAGTTCTTCCACCGAGACCGGATCGGGCGTGACCGTCCAGCCGTAAGAGGCGAGATAGGCTACCCGGTCCTCGTTGGTCCTGACCCCCTTGGGGCTCACCGCGGCGGAGGCTTCCGTATCCCGGCCGCGGAAAAAGCCGCCTGCCGTCAAAGCGGCGCCGCAGAGGAAAGCGGCCGCTATCACTCCGGCTGCCACCCGCTTCCGGGGCAGCCGTGCCGTCCAGATAAACACAGCGCAACGCTCCTTTTCATTCCGATGTCCTATGGTTATGTGCAGAGCGGGAAAAGTATGATAAAATATAAAAACGGTCCGCCCGGCATGGATGCCATCTCCGGGGCAGGGCCCTGATACTAATTTCAAATGAAATGCTTTCATTTGAAATTCCGTGTGCTGCGCGCACTGGTATCATGCGTGCCGCATGATACCGCGTCTCATAAAAACCTGACGCGCTTCACGCTATAAAAAGCTTTTCAAGCTTTTTATTAGGTTTTAGTATGAAACGGAGGACGCTATGGAACGAGTGGATAAGATACTGGCCGGTACCGGGCGCTGGTCCCGGCGGGAGGTCAAGGAGCTGATCCGGGCAGGCCGGGTGGCAGTGGGCGGCGCCGCGGTCCGCTCTCCGGACGAGAAGTATGACCGGGAGGGACTGGACCTGCGGGTGGACGGAGAGCCGGTCTCCGGCGAAAAATACGTCTACCTGATGCTGTACAAACCGGCAGGACTGGTTTCGGCCACTGACGATCCCCGCCAGCCTACCGTGCTGGAGCTGCTGCCGCCCCATCTGCGGCGGGTGGGACTCTTTCCTGCCGGGCGGCTGGACAAGGACACGGAGGGACTTCTGCTCCTGACCAACGACGGCGGTCTGGCCCACCGGCTGCTCTCCCCCAAAAAACATGTGGACAAGACCTATTTCGTCCGGGTGGAGGGCGCGCTGGACGAGGAGGACTGCGCGGCCTTTGCTTCCGGTATGGTACTGGGGGACGGGCTGGAGTGCCTGCCTGCCGGTCTGGAGCGGCTGGAGGCCCCCGATGAGGCCATCGTCACCCTGCGGGAGGGGAAATACCATCAGATCAAGCGGATGCTGGCCAGCCGGGGAAAGCCGGTGCGCTATCTCAAACGGCTGACCATGGGGCCTCTGCAACTGGACTCTGGACTGCAAAAAGGGGCCTGGCGCCCCCTGACGGCGGAAGAAATGGACCTTTTAGAGGCATATAGGCCCTGAAACAGAAAAACTAAATGGTTTATTTCGGCAATTTCAACAAAAAACTTTGCATAACCTATTGAAAAGCCCGAAAAAAGTCGGTATAATAATTTGCGTATGAGTGCAAAGGATGCGTGCGGATTTTAAGAGGGTTCCCAACGCAAGCCATGAAGTTGAGGGGGGCATTTAAAGATGTCTAGCAGGATTTTTCAGAGTGTGGTTCTCCAGATGAAGGAGAGTACGGACCGGCCCATCGGCGTCATCGACTCTGAGGGAACGGTGGTTGCCTGCAACGAGCTTACCTGCATTGGGGAGCGGTGGCCCGGCGTGGTCGAGACCGTCAACGGCGGTGAGGGCGGAACGGTTACCTATGAGGGCCGCACGTTCAAGACCCTGGCCGGCTGGGGTTCTCAATTTGATTATGCCGTCTTTGTCCGGGGCGACGACCAGGAGGCCAAGCTGGTGTGCTCCATGGCCGCGGTGGCCCTCAACGGCGCAAAGACCTATTATGAGGAAAAGAACGATAAGGCCACATTTATCAAGAATATCATCTCGGACAATATCCTCCTGGGAGACATCTATGTCCGTGCCAAGGAGCTGCATTTTGTCTCCGAGCTGCCCCGTGCCGTCTTCCTGATCCGCCAGGTGGAGAGCACCGAGGTGGCCGTTATCGACGTGGTGCAGAACCTGTTCCCCGATAAGCAGAGCGACTTTGTCCTCTCCATCAGCGAGACCGATGTGGCGCTCATCAAGCAGCTCCCCGACGGCAGCGAGGGGAAGGACCTCTATAAGATCGCCCGCCAGGTGGAGGAGGCCCTCACCGAGGAGCTCAACATCAAGGTGGTCATCGGCATCGGCACCATCGTGGGCCACATCCGGGACCTGGCCCGGGCCTACAAAGAGGCCTCGGTGGCCATCGACGTGGGCAAGGTCTTTGACACTGAGAAGTCCATCATCAACTATGAGAACCTGGGCATCGGCCGCCTGATCTATCAGCTCCCCACCACCCTGTGCGAGATGTTCCTGCAGGAGGTCTTTAAAAAGAACCCCATCGACGCGCTGGACCAGGAGACCCTGTTCACCATCAACAAGTTCTTTGAGAACAACCTGAATGTGTCCGAGACCGCCCGCAAGCTCTTCGTCCACCGCAATACCCTGGTGTACCGGCTGGAGAAGATCAAGAAGCTCACCGGCCTGGACCTGCGGGAGTTTGACGACGCCATCACCTTCAAGGTGGCCCTGATGGTCAAGAAGTATCTGATCTCCCGGGGCATTGACAACTGATCGATTACAGAAGATGAAATAAAATGTGCAGAATACAGAACGGAATCAAACGGACTCTGTATTCTGCATGTTTTCTGTGCAGTCCCTTTACATAAAGAGGTAGTTATGATTCGATTTATCGACGTCTATAAGTCCTACGACAACGGAACCAAGGCGCTCAAGGGCGTGTCCATGCGCATCGACGACGGAGAGTTCGTCTTTCTGGTGGGACCCTCCGGTTCCGGAAAATCCACCATCATCAAGCTCATCACCGCCGAGGTAGCCCCCACTGAGGGGCGGCTGATGGTGAACGGCTATAACCTAAATACCATCCGGCCCCGGCAGGTACCCTATATGCGCCGGACGCTGGGGGTCATTTTCCAGGATTTCCGTCTCATCGAGAAAAAGACCATCTATGAGAATCTGGTCTTTGCCATGCGGGCGGTGGGAGCTTCCCCCCGGGAGATCAAAAAGCGCATCAGCTACGTTTTGGAGCTGGTAGGGCTGGAGGCCAAGGCCGACCGCCGCCCCAGCGAGATCTCAGGCGGCGAGCAGCAGCGGGTGGCCATCGCCCGGGCGCTGGTGAACAACCCCAGCATGATCATCGCAGACGAGCCCACCGGCAATCTGGATCCGCAGCGTTCGCTGGAGATCATGATGCTGCTGGAGAAGATCAACGAGCTGGGTACCACCGTGCTGGTGGTCACCCACGAGAAAGAACTGGTCGACCGCTTCTCCAAGCGCGTGGTGGCCATCGAAAACGGTCGTATCATCAGCGACGGAACGGGCGGGTATTACGATAATGAGACGATTTAATAATTTGGCTTACTTCTTTCTGGAGGGCTTCCGCAACATTTTTACCCACGGGCTGATGTCCTTCGCGGCGGTGTGCATGATCGTGTGCTGCCTGCTCATCATGGGTTCCTTTTCACTGGTGGCGGTGAATCTGGACAACATGTGGGGCGACTATGAAAAGCAGAATGAGTTCCTGGCCTTTGTGGACGAGACCTATACCGAGGAGCAGGCCAGGGCTTTGCAGAGCCGGATCGAGTCCATACCCAATGTGGCGTCGGCGGCCTTTGTGAGCAAGGAGCAGGCCAAGGAGGACTTTGCCGCCGACAAGGCGGAGAACGAGCTCTTCGAGGGGCTGCCTGACACGGTGTTCCGGGACCGCTTCCGCATCCACGTGGTGGATCTGGAGCAGCTGGAGGCCACGGTGGAACAGGTGGGACAGATCACCGGCGTGGTCAAGGTCAACGCCTCCCCTGAGATCGCCCAGGGTTTCGTGGTGGTGCGCAACATTGCCAGCGGCGTGGCCCTGATCCTGGTGGGGATACTGCTGCTGGTGTCCCTCTTCATCATCACCAATACCATCAAGCTGGCCACCTTCAACCGCCGGGACGAGATCGCCATCATGAAGATGTGCGGCGCCACCAACGGTTTTGTCCGCTGGCCCTTTGTCTTTGAGGGGCTGATCATCGGCCTGTTCGGCGCGGTGCTGGCTTTTTTCCTCCAGTGGGGAGTCTATGTGCTCATCGGCCGGGCCATCGACAGCTCGGATACCATCCGGCTCATCACGGTGCTGCCCTTTGACAGGATGGCGGGCAGCGTGCTGGCCACCTTTGCCGCCACCGGCTTCGTCATCGGCGTGGGCGGCAGTGTGCTGGCCATCCGCAAGTTCCTTCAGGTGTAAGAGGAGAAAACAGCTATGGCAAACAGGCATACATCAAACAGAGGAAACAAAAAGCAGAAGGCAGACCTGCGGCGTATTCTGACTACCATAATGGCGGTGCTGCTGGCGGCGCTGATGCTGCTGCCCATGCTTACCATGGCCATAGGGGGCGCCGGAGCGGTGACCCAGTCGGAGATCGACAAGCTCAAACAGCAGCAGCAGGCGTCCAAGAACCGCCAGCAGGAGCTTAAGGATGAGCTGGCTGGGCTGAAGGAGGATCAGGCCGCCGCGCAGCAGAAGCGGAATCTTTTACAGCAGCAGCTCAATGCCATCGCCGATGAGATCGACAATATTGATGCGCAGATCAGCTACTACGACGGCCAGATCGCCCAGAAGGAGGCCGAGCGGGTGGAGGCGGTGGCCCGGGAGGAGGAGCAGTATGAGCTCTTCTGCCAGCGGGTGCGGGCCATGGAGGAGGACGGGGACGTGACCTACTGGTCGGTGCTCTTCGCCTCGGAGAGTTTTTCCGACCTGCTCAGCCGCATCGCTGATATCGACCAGGTCATGGAGTACGACAACGCTGTGATGGACCAGCTGGTGGAGACCCGCCGCCAGATCGAGGCCATCAAGGCCGAGCTGGAGCAGAGCAAGGCCGATCAGGAGGCCATCCGTGCCGAAAAGGAGGCCGTCAGGGCCGAACAGGAGAAAAAGGTGGCCGAGGCCAAGAAGCTGCTGGACGAGATCAATGCCAGCGCTGAAAAGGTCAATGAGGCGCTGGACGCCGAAAACGCCGCCATTGCCAAGCTCAACGCCGACATCGCCAAAAAGCAGAAGGAGATGGAGGAGGAGCGGAAGAAGAATAACGTGGTGCTGGATACCGGTTCGGGCTATACCTGGCCTCTGCCCGGCTACTACAAGCTGACCTCCGCCTTCGGCTACCGCATCCATCCCATCACCGGCCGGCCCCACAGCCACACCGGCATTGACATCCCGGCACCCTACGGCACCTCGGTAAAGGCGGCCCGGGGCGGCCAGGTTATTACCTCGGGCAGGCACTCCTCCTACGGTGAGTATGTGGTCATTGACCATGGCAACGGCAACTCCACCCTGTACGCCCATATGAGCAGCCGCTCGGTCTCTGTGGGCCAGATCGTCAAGCAGGGCCAGGAGGTGGGCAAGGTGGGCTCCACCGGCTCCTCTACCGGCAACCACCTGCACCTGGAGATCCGGGTCAACTACACCCGGGTGGATCCGGAGAAATATTACCCCAACCTGCCCTTTGTGCGGGCCTATAACTGGTAAAGCGGATCATAAACGCAAGGGAGCGGACAGGGACGGCCTCTGTCCGCTCTTCGGTTTTACGGCCGCCCGAAGCAAGAAAGGACCTTAGATCATGAGAACTTCCAAATTTCGCACCAAGCGTTTTTCCGGCCTCCAGCTGCTGGCGGCGGTGCTGGTCACGCTGCTCGTGACCGTGCTGGCCCTGTTTCTGGCGGCATGGCTCACCATCGGACCGGAGGGATTGACCCTGCTGGAGGGCATGGCTCTCGTCAACACCCGTTTTGTGGGGGAGTATGAGAAGGAGGAGGTGCTGGACAGCGCCATGTCCGGCATGATCTCCGGCCTGGGGGACCGCTGGTCCTACTACCTGAGCCCGGAGCGCTACCAGGCCGAGCAGGAGCGCCGGGCCAATTCCTATGTGGGCATCGGCGTCACGGTGGACTACAGCTCGGAAGAGGGCCTGACCATCCAGGCCGTCACTGAGGGCGGCCCCGCCCAGGAGGCCGGGCTGACGCCCGGCGAGATCATCACCGCAGTGGACGGGCAGTCCATCGCCGGAGACAAGCGGTACGAAGCCACCGAACTGATCCAGGGGAAGGAGAACACCGCCGTCATCCTCACCCTGCTGGGCACTAACGGGGAGAGCCGGGAGGCGGAGGTCACCCGCCGCAGCATCGAGACCGACCCGGTGGCGTATGAGATGCTGGAAAACGGCACAGGCTACATCCGGGTGGAGAACTTCTTCCGCCGCAGTGCCGATCAGGTCAAAGCGGCAGTGGAGGACCTGCAGAGCCAGGGCGCGAAGGCCCTGGTGTTTGATATGCGGAATAACGGCGGCGGCTACCTGGACGAGCTCATCCCCATGCTGGACAGCCTGCTGCCCGAAGGGCCCATTTTCCGCACCCGCAGCCGCTCCGGTACGGAGAAGATCGAGGAGTCCGACGCCGAATGTGTGGACCTGCCCATGGCGGTGCTGGTGAACGGGGATACCTACAGCGCCGCTGAGATCTTTGCCGCCGAGCTGCAGGAGTGGGGCGCGGCGGTGGTGGTGGGCACCCCCACCAGCGGAAAAGGGTATTCCCAGCAGCTCTATCCCCTCTTCAACGGCGGCGCGGTGGGTATCTCCACTGCCGAGTACTTTACCGGGGAGGGTAAGAGCCTGGTGGGCACTGGCTTGACCCTGGACCGGGAATATCATCTCTCCCAGACCGATGAGGCCCGGCGGCAGGCAGGCGGGCTGCCTTTGGAGGAGGACGGCCAGCTCCAGGCTGCCCTGGAACTGCTGGAGGGGCGGGAAGGGTGACCTGCCGGGAAAATACGCCGAAATTCGTATGATGACCTGTACACAAAAGCGGAACCGTGATACAATACCCTAGATATTGATATTGTATTAGAAGGAGAGGGGACAGCCTGATTATGAAGCGGATCGGCTTTGATAACGATAAATATCTGGAGATGCAGTCAGCCCATATTATGAAGCGCATCGCCCAGTTTGACAACAAGCTCTACCTGGAGTTCGGCGGAAAACTCTTTGACGACTATCACGCATCCCGGGTGCTGCCCGGCTTCGCCCCGGACAGCAAGATCCGCATGCTGCGTGAGCTGCGGGGCAGCGCCGAGATCGTCATCGCCATCTGTGCCTCCGACATCGAGAAGAACAAGGTGCGGGGGGATCTGGGCATCACCTATGACGTGGATGTGCTCCGGCTCATCGACGCCTTCCGGGCCCAGGAGCTCTTCGTGGGCAGCGTGGTGGTCACCCAGTATGCCGGACAGCCCGCCGCCGACGCCTTCAAGCGCCGCCTGGAGAGCCTGGGCGTCCGGGTCTACCTCCACTATCCCATTGTGGGCTATCCCCACAACACCGCCCTCATCGTCAGCGACGAGGGGTATGGCAGAAACCAGTATGTGGAGACCTCCCGCCCTCTGGTGGTGGTCACCGCCCCCGGTCCCGGCAGCGGCAAGATGGCCGTGTGCCTCTCCCAGCTCTACCATGAGTACAAGCGGGGGGTGAAGGCGGGCTACGCCAAGTTCGAGACTTTCCCCATCTGGAACCTGCCCCTCCAGCACCCGGTGAACCTGGCCTACGAGGCCGCCACCGCCGACCTGGGCGACGTGAACGTCATCGATCCCTTCCACCTTCAGGCCTACGGCGAGACCACCGTGAACTACAACCGGGACGTGGAGATTTTCCCCGTCCTGTCCGCCATGTTTGAGAAGATCATGGGGGAGTGCCCCTACAAGTCCCCCACCGACATGGGGGTGAATATGGCGGGCAACTGCATTTTTGACGACGCGGCCGTCCAGGACGCCGCCCGGCAGGAGATCATCCGGCGGTACTACATCGGCCTCAGCGACCGCCGCCAGGGCAAGGCCGACGACGCGCTGGTGTACAAGCTGGAGCTGCTGATGCAGCAGGCCAAGGCCAGCGCCGACCAGCGCCCGGTCATCGCCGCGTCCGAGAAACGGGCCGAGGAGACGGGGAACCCCGCTTTTGCCATCGAGCTGCCCGACGGAGAGGTGGTCACCGGCAAGACCACCGAGCTGCTGGGCGCCTGCTCCGCCGCCCTCCTCAACGCCCTGAAGCGGCTCTCCGGCATCGAGCATGAGTGCCACCTTATCTCCCCCGAAGCCATCGAGCCCATCCAGACCGTGAAGGTCAAGCACCTGGGCTCCTCCAATCCCCGGCTCCACAGCGACGAGACCCTCATCGCCCTGGCCATCTCGGCCTCCCGGGACTCCAACGCCGCCAGGGCCCTGGACCAGCTCTCCGCCCTGCGGGGGTGTGAGGCCCATTCCACCGTCATCCTCTCCCAGGTGGATCAGGTCACCTGCGGCAAGCTGGGGATGCACCTGACGTGCACCCCCCAGTACGAGACCAACAAGCTCTATCACCGATAAAAACAGCGGCGGGGGGGGGGGGGGGGGGGGGGGGGGGGGGGGGGGGGGGGGGGGGGGGGGGGGGGGGGGGGGGGGGGGGGGGGGGGGGGGGGGGGGGCCGGGCCCCCGGCCCCCCCCGGCCCCCCCCCCCCCCCCCCCCCCCCCCCCCCCCCCCCCCCCCCCCCCCCCCCCCCCCCCCCCCCCCCCCCCCCCCCCCCCCCCCCCCCCCCCCCGCTTTTGTTCGGATATGGGATGTCAGAGCCTGTTCAGTATCTCAACGTGTACGGATTGGCCAAAAATCCGCCGTCAAGACGTGCACGGGAAAATGCTGAACAGGCGCTTAGGAACACAGCTCGCAGATGGCCTGGGCGAAGATCTTGCAGGAGCAGAGAAGCTGATCCACGCAGGCCTGCTCGTCGGGAGCGTGCATCTTGGGGTCGAAGCCGGGGAACTGGCAGCCGAAGGCCACGCCGCCGGGAATGTCGTGGACATAGGTGCCGCCGCCGATGGCCAGGGGTTTGGCGTCCCTGGCTCCGGTATAGGTCTCATAGCACCGCAGCAGGGTGGTGACCAGCTGGGAGTCGCCGGGGACGCAGTGGACGGTGGTCATCTCCGGGTCGCCGGTGACGGCGATGCCGTGGGCGGCCAGGCGGGCCTCGCAGGCCTTGCGGCAGTTCTCCTCGTTGGAGGAGAGGGGGAAGCGCACGTCGAACTTGGCGGTAAAGCCGGTGCCGGTCAGGGTCATCAGGGCCAGGTTCAGGGTCAGGGGGCCGGACTCGGCGTCCTCGCTGGCGATGCCCAGGGCCTTGCCGCGGGTGTCCCCGAAGGGGAAGAGAGTCTGCATGGAGCGGAGGGCCCGGGTGCTCTCGCAGTCGGCCAGGGGAAGGCGGGAGAGCAGCTCCAGCAGGGCGGAGATGGCGTTGAGACCGCCGTCAGGGGAGGCGGCGTGGGCGTTGCGGCCGGCACAGTGGACCGTGACCCCATCCGCTCCGTCGGTGACGGTGAAGGGGGTACCGGTGGCGGCGGCCACCTGGCCGGCCAGGGGCTCCACCTCGCCGGCGGAAAGGCCGGAGATGACGCACTGGGCCTCCGGCGGCACCACGTTTTGGCGGAAGCCGCCCTTGAGGGAAGTTACCCGGGGCAGGGCGGTCTCCTCCGTCCAGGTCTTTCCGAAATCCGGGTGATAGTGGCCCTTCTCGATGTTGATGACAGGGAAGTCGGCGTCGGGGGTGAAGGTGAAGGGGGCGTAGGGGTGGCTGGCGTAGTAGTGGGCAATGTCGCCGGAGCCGCTCTCCTCGTCGGTGCCCATCACCAGGCGCACGTTGGCGGAGAGGGGGAGCCCCAGGTCACGCACCGCCCGCATGGCCAGCAGGGCGCAGACTACGGGGCCCTTGTCATCAGACACGCCCCGGCCGTAGAGCATACCGTCCCGCTCCACGCAGGTATAGGGGTCGGTGGCCCAGCCGGTGCCCTCGCCCACCACATCCAGGTGGCCCAGGATGTGCAGCCGGGTCTCTTTGTCGTTCAGGTCGGCGGTGCCCACATAATTTTCGTGGTTCTCCACGGCAAAGCCCCACTCGCCGGCCAGAGCCAGTCCCTCGGCCAGGGCGGCGGCGGGACCGGGGCCGAAGGGCTTTCCGGGCTCGGCGTCGCCCCTGACGCTCTTGACGGCCACCAGCCGGGAAATGGCGTCGATCATTTCCTGACGGATGCCGGGATCATCGAAATAGGCGCGGATCTTGTCCTCGTACATGGGAGAAATCCTCCTTAAAAGTGTAAAATTTATTCTGACAGGTCGGCGCTGCCGCCATTCTCGGCCAGCTCGCCCAGGTATTTGTAGATGGTGTAGCGGGAGACCTGTAGCCGCTTGGACACAAAGGGGACCGATTTGCGGAAGGAGAACGCGTTCTTCTGGTCCAGCAGGGCGATGATCTTCATCCGGTCCTTCTTGGTCAGGGCGGCCACCGGTTTGCCAACGGCAGTGAGGCACTCGTCAAAGATGTCGCTCAGGCGGCTGTCGCCCCCCTGCCACATGGCGCTCTGGAGGTCGGCCTCGGCGTTCATCAGGTCCACCAGGATGCGGTTGGCGTACACCAGGGAGGTGTAGTCGAAGTTGATGCCCAGAGCCAGATTGTAGCCGTCCTCCCCCTCCTGGATCAGGTGGAAGGTGCTGCTTTTGATCTGCTGGCCCGAGGGAGTGGTGGCGTAGAGGTTGACGAAGTCGGTCATCAGGGCCGTGGTGTCCAGCTCCTTGGCGGTGCCCAGGATGTCCATGGTGGAGCCCACGGACCGGCCGGACACGTGGCCGTTGTAAATGGACAGGATGGGGTGCTTGGGGTCGCCCATGTCATGTACCAGAGTCTCGCAGGAGGAGCCGAACATCTCCGCGATGCCTCTGGCGGTGCGGTCCAGAAATTCAAATGCTTCCGCGCGGGTCATGGTGGGTTCACCTCGCTTGGTCAGAAATGGCGGCGAATAGATGCTATTATTCTAACACCTCCGGCGGGAGGATTGCAAGGGATTCCAAAGGGGAAAAGCGGCTCGCCAAACAGGAGGATTTTATGATATAATAACGCAGATACAGCCGGCAAAGCTTTTCTGACAGATGCGGAGGAACTGAGATGCTCTTCAACTCCCTGGAATTTCTGATCTTTTTCCCGGTGGTGGCGGTGTTTTACTTTGTACTGCCTCACCGGGTGCGGTGGGTGTGGCTGCTGGCGGCCAGCTATTATTTCTACATGTGCTGGAACCCCAAATACGCCGTGCTGATGGCCCTGTCCACCGCTATCACCTATCTCAGCGGCCTGCTCATCGCGTGGAGCGGCCGGCGGGAGACCGGGCGGCGGCGGGAGCGGATGCGGAAGCTGTGGGTGGCCCTGAGCTTTGTGTCCAACCTGGCCATCCTGTTTTTCTTCAAGTACTGGGGCTTTTTCTGGGACAATCTGGAGGCAGTGCTGGCAGTGTTCGGGGTGGCCATGCACAAACCGGTCTTTGACGTGGTGCTGCCGGTGGGCATCTCCTTCTACACCTTCCAGGCCCTGAGCTATACGGTGGACGTCTACCGGGGAGAGGTGGAGGCCGAGCGGAATTTCTTCCGGTACGCCCTGTTCGTCTCCTTCTTCCCACAGCTGGTGGCCGGACCCATCGAGCGGTCCAAGAACCTGCTCCACCAGGTCCATGAGCGGCACACCTTTGACGCGCAGCGGGTCCGCAGCGGCCTTCTGCTGATGCTGTGGGGCCTGTTTCAGAAGATGGTGGTGGCCGACCGGGTGGCTGTCGTGGTGAACACAGTATACGACGGCTATCAGGCCATGCCTGCCTGGGCGCTGGTGCTGGGCACCGTGCTCTTCGCGGTGCAGATCTACTGCGATTTTGCCGGCTACTCCAATGTGGCCATCGGCGCGGCCCAGGTCATGGGCTTTACGCTGATGGAGAACTTCCGCCAGCCCTATCTCTCCCGCTCCTGCGCGGAGTTCTGGCGCCGGTGGCATATCTCTCTGTCCAGCTGGTTCCGGGATTATCTCTATATCCCTCTGGGGGGCAACCGGAAGGGAAAGGCCCGGAAGTATCTGAACAATATGATCACCTTCCTGGCCTCCGGCCTGTGGCACGGGGCCAGCTGGCACTTTGTGGTGTGGGGCGGCCTCAACGGCGCATACCAGGTGGTGGGGGAGATCCTCCGTCCCACCCGGGAGCGGCTGTGTGCCGCGCTGCATATCCGGCGGGAGAGCGTGGTATGGCAGGCTCTGCGGGTGGCCATCACCTTCGTCTTTATCGATTTCGCCTGGCTCTTTTTCCGGGCCTCCTCCCTCACCACGGCGGTGGACATGATCCGCTGCGTCCTGGCGGGCGGGGCGGCCATGGGGGAGGGCTTTACCCTGGGACTGGAGGTGCCCGAACTGCGGGTGATGGCCGCTTCCATCCTGCTGCTGGCGGTGGTCGACCTGGTGAATCTGCGCTGCAGCATCCGCACTCTGGTGACGCGCCTTCCCCTGCCGGTCCGGTGGGTCATCTATCTGGTGAGCATCTATGTGATATTGATCTTCGGCATATACGGACCGGGCTTTTCCGAGTCCCAGTTCATCTATTTCCAGTTCTGAGGAGGGAGCTGCCTTGACATCCAACAGACGATTTTTCCTGTCAGCGGCGGCCTTCTGCCTTATCTTCCTGCTGACGGTGGGGCCGGTGACCTGGGTATTCGCCCGCAAGTCCCTCAACGGCCCCTGGGATATGAGCAATAAGATCGGCGGGTTCTACAACGAGCCCCGGGGGGAGTTTTCGGTGATGTTCTTCGGTTCCTCCCACATCTATGCCTCGCTCTCCCCGCTGGAGCTGTGGCACGACAACGGCGTCAAGAGCTATGTGTTCGCCACCCAGCTCCAGCCCATGTGGGCCACCTACACCTATATCAAGGAGGCGCTGAAGTACCAGTCCCCCCAGCTCATCGTGGTGGAGTGCAATATGATGGGCGGAGATCAGGAGTACTACGACGACGGCGTCAACTTCTCCTTTATGGACGACCTGCGCTTTTCCATGGACAAGGTGGCGCTGGCCCGGGAGTCGGCCCCCGAGGGGGAACGGGCGCCGCTGGTCTGGAATTTTATGAAGTACCACGGCCGGTGGAGCGAGCTGGAGGACCCGGACTATGACGTGAAGCGGCAGGACCTCCACGATCCCCTGAAGGGCCACGTGCTGCTGCCCGACTATCAGGCGGTGAAGCCCGAGGTTCTGGAGCCCAAGGAGGGGGAGAGCGGCCAACTGCTGGAGAAAAATGTGATGTGGCTGGAGCGGATCATCGACCTGTGTCAGGCCCGCGGGGTGGAGCTCTGGCTCATCAAGGCCCCCTCCAACACGGCGCTGGAGGAGACCCAGCGCCTGCGGATGGAACAGGTGGCCGCCCTGGCGGCGGAGCGGGGCGTGGTCTTTGACGACTTCAACGCCTGCTATGAGGAGATGGGCCTGACTCTGGATGACTTCTACGATCAGCGGCACCTGACCGGAACGGGCGCGGTGAAATTTACCGACTACTTCGCCTGCCTGCTGGAAAAGCGCTATCCCCAGCTCCACACCGAGTCGGAGGACCATGAGTGGGAGGAGCAGTACCGGGCCTACCGGGAGAAGCTGGAGGGAACGGCATAGACCCAGGACGCGGCATGCGGAAATTTGCCGAAACAGCCATTGACAAACAGTGTTGCGATTTAGTATGATAAAGTAACAGTGTATTTTAAACTATAGAAATCAGGTGACTACCCATGAAACAGCCCTTTGTGTCGCTGGACCAGCTCAACGCCATCACAGCCCAATACCCCACCCCCTTCCACCTCTATGATGAGAAGGGCATCCGGGAGAACGCCCGGAGGCTGAAGGCGGCCTTTGCCTGGAATCCCGGCTTCAAGGAATACTTCGCCGTAAAAGCCACCCCCACTCCCGCCATCCTGAAGCTGCTGCGGGAGGAGGGCTGCGGCACCGACTGCTCCTCCCTCACCGAACTGATGATGAGCGACCGCTGCGGCTTTACCGGCAGCGAGATCATGTTCTCCTCCAATGAGACCCCGCCGGAGGAATTTGAGCTGGCCGCCAGGCTGGGGGCCACCATCAATCTGGATGATTTTACCCACATTGATTTTCTGGAAAAGACCATCGGCCATATCCCTGAGACCATCTGCTGCCGCTTCAACCCCGGCGGCGTGTTCGCCATCGGCGCCTCCAAGGAGGGGTTCCAGGTCATGGACAACCCGGGGGACGCCAAGTACGGCTTTACCCGGGAGCAGCTCTTCGAGGGCTTCCGCAAGCTGAAGGCCATGGGTGCCAAGCGCTTCGGCGTCCACGCTTTCCTGGCGTCCAACACCCTGTCCAACGAGTACTATCCCACCCTGGCCGGTATCCTGTTCGAGCTGGTAAAGGAGCTGCAGCAGGAGACCGGGTGTCATATCTGCTTCGTCAACCTGTCGGGCGGTGTGGGCGTGCCCTACCGGCCCGACCAGCCCGCCAACGACATCGAGGCCATCGGAGAGGGCGTGCGGAAAAAGTACGAGGAGATCCTGGTCCCCGCGGGGATGGATGACGTGGCCATCTACACCGAGCTGGGCCGCTTCATGCTGGCCCCCTACGGCTGCCTGGTGACCCGGGCCACCCACGAGAAGCACACCTACAAGGAGTACATCGGCGTGGATGCCTGCGCCGCCAACCTGATGCGCCCCGCCATGTACGGCGCTTACCACCACATCACCGTCATGGGCAAGGAGGACGCCCCCTGCGATCACAAGTACGACGTGGTGGGTTCCCTGTGTGAGAACAACGACAAGTTTGCCGTGGACCGGATGCTGCCCAGGATCGACATGGGCGACCTGCTGGTGATCCACGACACCGGCGCCCACGGCTTTTCCATGGGCTATAACTACAACGGCCGCCTCCGCTCCGCCGAGCTGCTGCTCCGGCAGGACGGGACGGTGGAACAGATCCGCCGGGCCGAGACCCCGGACGACTATTTTGCCACGCTGGTGTGGTAAGCGGAACAAAAAAACGTGCGCCCCGGATAGTCCGGGGCGCACGTTTTTGATTGAGCTGCGAAAGGAAAGGTGCCTTTACTTCAGGACGCCGTCCAGGGGGACCACCACGGCGTTGGCGGGGAGGGTGGTGACCGGCTTGTCGCTGGTGGCGGAGGAGGTCATGTTCATCTCCATGGTCAACGTGATCAGGTCCATCAGATCCATATCCAGAGTCATGGTCATCTTGTCCACAGTGGAGGTCATGGACATATCCATGGAGATGGAGCTGCGGCCCGCGGCGGCAGAGGCAGACGGATCCGGGTCGGTGCCGGCGGCCTTCATGCTCATATCCATCTTCATGCCCACGATGTCCTCGCCCTTGGCGGTGAGGACCAACTTCATGGTCATGTCGGCGCCGTCCTCCTTCATGGAGAAGGTGGAGGTGTAGGTGCTGCCGTTCTTGACAAAGGCCTGGTCACTGAGCATGTCGCTGTAGACCTTGGCGGCGGCGGACAGGGCAGTGTAGTCAGTGTCCTTGTCGGTCAGGGGGATGGCGGACAGGGTGGAGGCCAGCACGTCCTTCATGGAGCCGGAGGCGCCCTTGGACATGGCAACCAGCTCAGAGAGATCTATGCCGGAGGAGGCCAGCAGGGCGTTGAAGTCCATGGAGAACCAGACCTTGTCGCCGTTCTCATTGCCCATCAGCTGGGCCAGGACGGGGCAGTTGATGTAGTACATGCCGGTCTCCAGGTCCATGCGGATCTCGGCGGTGACCTGCTTGAGCTGGGCCTTCATGGCGGCGAACTCAGCAGGGGTCAGGCCGGTGTCCTCAGCGGTCATCATATCCATAATGCCGGACAGGTCCATGGTCATCTTGAGCTGGCCGGCGGTCTGAGAGGAAATGCCGGAGAGGGTGGCGGTCACGGGGATGGACATGTCCTTCTCAGTGCCGGTAGCCTCCTTGGACACGGTCAGCTTCATGGACAGGTCGCCCTTGACGGCCTGGTTGCTCTGGGCGGCCTGCTTGGCGGCGTAGGCGCAGTAGTTGTCCATCAGTTCGTAGGTGGCGCCGCCCATCAGCTTATCCACGTCTGCGATGATGACGGTCTGGTCATCCTGATCCCAGCCCACGTTGCAGCCGAAGGCCTCGGCGGCGAAGCGGACGGGCACATAGGTGCGGTTGCTCTTGGCGTAGGGAGCCACGTCCATGGTGACGGTGCGGCTCTCGCCGTTTTCGGTGATCTTTACGTCCTTGCTGCCCAGGGTCATCTCCAGATGGGTGCCGTCCCGGTCGGCCAGGATGGTCTGGGTGTCGGCCTTGTAGTCCACCTGGGCGCCCATGGCCTCGAACACGGCGCGGAAAGGCAGGAAGGTACGTCCGGAGTGGGCTTCTGGCTTCACATCGGTAAAGGCCACATTCTGGCCGTCCAACTGGACGGAAATGCCGGCGTCGGCCTCGGCAGCCATGGCGGGACCGGCCAGAGAGGCGGTGAGGGCCAGGGCGGAGCCCAAAGCCAGGAGCTTTTGTTTCATATGCTTCATAAAAATTCCTCCTTCTCATTTTAGGGTAAGTTCATGATACACCTTCCACGGGGTGGAAGGTCAAGGAAAAGAGGAAATCTTAAGAAAAAATTTACAATAATTTCTCCGAGACAGGTACGGGGCGTGAAAATTAAGAAATGTAAGAAATCTTTCCTGTTTGGCGGCGGGGAAATATGATAGAATAGTTTCACCTGGATCTCTGCCGCGTCAGCGGCGGGGAGGTCAGCAGAACTTGTGCCTGCGGCACAAGAGACCATATGCAAGTCCGGAAAACGGACCATAACAGTATCGACGGAGGAAACGATCTTGGATCTGATGCAGTGGCTCACGGAAAACCGGGCGGGCGAACTGGTCTTTACCATGCTGGTCTCCATGCTGCCCGTGATCGAGCTGAGGGGCGGCATCCCCTTCGGGGTGGCTCTGGGGCTGAACCCGTGGGCGGCCTTCGGGGCCAGCGTGGTGGGGAATCTCCTCCCGCTGCCTTTTATCGTGGTATATATCCGGCGGATCTTCCAGTGGATGCGCCGGCATATGCCCGGGCTCAACCGCATGGTGGACGCCCTGGAGCGCAAGGCCCATCTCAAGGGGCGCAAGGTGACCAAATACAAATATCTGGGCCTGCTGATCTTCGTGGCCCTCCCTCTGCCCGGCACCGGAGGCTGGACGGGGGCACTGGCCGCCTCCTTCCTGGACATGCCCCTGCGCAAGGCCGCCCCGGCGCTGGTGGGCGGCGTGTTCATCGCGGGCTTTCTGGTCACCTTTCTCACCTATGTGGTGAAGCTGGCGGTGATCTGAACCCTTTTTCCCCCCGGGGCATAGGATGGCCCGGAGGTGAGCATGATGATGGAATCGATCTTACAGGCGGTGCTGGCGCTGCTTTCCGCGGCGGGGCTTTTGGCTCTGGCGTGGCTGTGCTTTGGAAAGCTGCTCCTCCCGGCGGGCGGCACCGGAGGCGCGCCCATCTGGGCCGTGGTGCCCGCCCGGGGGGAAGCCGAGACTCTGGAGCACGACATCCGCGCCCTGTGCTGGCTGCGGGGATGGGGGGCCGCCCGGTTCACCATCGTCATCGCGGACGACGGGCTCAGCGCCGCCGGTCGGGCGCTGGCCCACGCCCTGATGGCCCAGCGCAGCGGGATGGTGCTGTGTCCCATGGACCGGGTGGGGGAGTACCTGTCCCGGCGATAGAATGATACATAAAGGATGATCCCTTTGGAACAGACGGAGGAACTCAATCTCATCGAGGGCAGCGTGGAGGCCGTGATCTACCAGAACGAGGAGAACGGCTACACGGTGCTCCGCATCGACGCCGGGGAGCAGGGCGGGATCACGGTGGTGGGCTGCATGCCCGGCGTGGCCCCGGGGGAGAGTTTGTCCATCCGGGGCAAATGGATGCGCCACGCCTCCTACGGCGAGCAGTTCAAGGCCGAGATCGTGGAGCGGCGGATGCCCGCCGGGGAGAAGGCCATCTTTGAATACCTGGCCTCGGGAGCCGTGCGGGGCATCGGCGCCGCCACCGCCCGCCGGATGATCGAGGAGTTCGGCGAGGACGCCCTCACCGTGCTGGAGGAGCACCCGGAGCAGCTCACCCGCATCAAGGGTATCACCCGCAAGCGGGCATTGGCCATGGGGGAGCATTTCCGGCTCCAGATGGGCATGCGCCGCCTGCTGGAATTTCTGGGGGAGCACAATGTGGCCCTCCAGCTGGCCATGCCCCTCTACCGCCGGTACGGCGACCGGGCGCTGGAGGTGGTGAAGAGCAACCCCTACCTGCTGGTGGACGAGGAGCTGGGGGTGGACTTCGCCATCGCCGACGCCCTGGCCATCGACATGGGCATGGAGGGGGAGGATCCCCAGCGCATCGAGGCCGGGCTGCTTTTCGAGCTGAGCCACAACCTGATGAACGGCCACACCTTCCTGCCCCGGCGCAAGCTGCTGCCGGCCACCGGCCAGCTCCTGGGACTGGAGAGCGAGGCTCTGGAGGACGGGCTGGAGGCCCTCATCGAGCAGGGCGAGGTGGTGCAGGAGGAGGTGGCCGGCGAGACCGCCTGCTACCTCAGCGACCTGCAGGAGGCGGAGGAGTACGTGGCAGAGCGGATGGGGGAGATGGCCCGGCGGGAGCTGCTGCCCCCCGACGGGCTGGACGCCCTCATCGACCGCATCCAGGCCGAGCAGGGCATCATCTACGCCCCCCAGCAGCGAGAGGCGGTGGAGCTGGCCGCCGGGCGGCAGGTGATGCTCCTCACCGGCGGGCCGGGCACCGGCAAGACCACCTCCCTGCGGGGTGTGCTGGCTCTCTTTGATGCGCTGGGGCTGGAGACTGCTCTGGCCGCCCCCACCGGCCGGGCTGCCAAGCGGCTGGGAGACCTGTGCGGCGTGGATGCCGCCACCATCCACCGCCTGCTGGAGACCCAGTTCGACCCGGGCACCGGGCGGCTGGTGTTCGCCCACGACGAGAGCGACCCCCTGCGGGTGGACGCCGTCATCGTGGACGAGACCTCCATGGTGGACATCGCCCTCATGCGGGCGCTGCTCTCCGCCCTGCGGGGGGACTGCCGCCTGGTGCTGGTGGGAGACCCGGACCAGCTCCCCTCGGTGGGGCCGGGCAACCTGTTCTCCGACCTGATCCGCAGCGACAGCATCCCTATGGTGCGCCTCACCGAGATTTTCCGCCAGGCCGCCGAGAGCGCCATCGTCATGAACGCCCACGGCGTCAACCGGGGGGAGCTGCCCGACCTGCGCAACAAGGGAGGCGACTTCTTCTTCCTGCGCCGGAAGGATCCGGCCCGGGCGGCTGAGACCATCGTGGAGCTGGTGAAGGAGCGCCTGCCCAAAAATATGGGCATCCCCGCCGACCAGATCCAGGTCCTCTCTCCCACCCGCAAGACGGTGGCGGGGACGGGAGCGCTGAACCGGGCCATCCAGGAGGCGGTGAACCCGCCGGATCGGGAGAAGGGAGAGCGCCGCTTCGGGGAGTTCATCTTCCGGGAGGGGGACCGGGTGATGCAGGTGCGCAACAACTACGACCTGATGTGGCGGGACCGGGACTCCCTGACCTCCGGCATGGGGGTGTTCAACGGGGACATCGGCCAGATCACCCAGGTGGACAACCGCAACGAGTGCATCACCGTGGACTTTGACGGCCGCATCGTGGAGTATTCCCCCGACATGCTGGGGGAGCTGGAGCCGGCCTACGCCATCACGGTCCACAAGTCCCAGGGCAGCGAGTACCGGGCGGTGATCCTGTCGGTATGCAAGGGGACCCCCATGCTCCTTACCCGGGGGGTGCTCTACACCGCCATCACCCGGGCACGGGAGCTGTTGGTCCTGGTGGGGGACGAGGAGGCGGTGGCCCAGATGACCGCCAACAACCGCCAGCAGCGGCGCTACTCCGGCTTGCGCTGGCGTCTGTCGCAGCTGAGATGATATGGGCGCCCCGCCTTACAACTTTGCTCTGGCCGATATGGTAGTGGAATAAGGCCGTTTCGCCCACGGGGCGGGACATGCGCTCGCCGCGCGGGCCGCCTGCCCGGCGGGGGCCCCATTTCTTTTGCCAAAAGAAATGGGGGAAAGAAAACGCCCAAAGGGGTGCACGGCCCCCCTTTGGAATCCCCTAATACGGGGGAGTCCTTACGCAGTGCCCACGTTGACAGAGCCCTTCCGCGCTGCCTGTGTGGTGCCTGACGCGGCTGCGGTGATATGGGTGTTCATCGGTAAATTGCCGTAGGGGGGGGGGGGGGGCGCGCCCCCGCCCCCCCCCCCCCCCCCGCGGGTTGGTCTGTGTTGGGGTTGTGTTGGTGTATTTTGCGGGGGGGGGGGGGGGGGGGGGTGGGGGGGCGGCCCCCCCCGCCCCCCCCGCCCCCCCCCCCCCCCCCCCCCCACGCCTGCACCA
>NZ_JBQHUB010000038.1:0-26099 GCF_052065415.1 Pseudoflavonifractor sp. HCP28S3_F10
GTCTACGCAGCCTGACGGCTGCGGCAACCTCGCTCACGGATAGATCCTGCGGCTCCATCCGTGAGCAAGGTTTTTACCACGGGGTGTCCAACTTGTTATTGCAATTTGCGGATTTATTTTTTGTAGTTTAGCACAGCAATGTGCAAATTGCAATTCCCCTCCGGCCATTTTGTCCCGTTCCTTCTCCTGTCCGCTCAGGCAGGACACTGGCGTCCCGTATGGTCGATGGTATATTCCCCCTGCAGGAGGATCTGGGAGATGGGCACGAAGGTATAGCCCTCCTGAAGCAGCGTCTCGATGATGCCGGGCAGTGCCTCGGGGGTGTGGAGGGCCGCGTTGTGGAACAGGACGATGGAGCCCGGCCCCACCTTGGAGGTCACCCGTTTGGTGATCTCGGGAGCAGACAGTTCCTTCCAGTCCAGGCTGTCGCCGTCCCAAACAGCTTCAAGCGGCTGCACTCCATTCTTTCCGGCTCTACTTGTTCATCGGGGGCAAATCATGTTATACTTATGAAAAAGGCCCGCAGCGGACCCGGCGGCGCTTTCCCGGTGTGCCGCGCCGCGGGTCCCGGAAAGGAAGGTAATCCATCAATGGCGATCTTAGTTCTGGGTGGGGCCGGCTACATCGGCTCCCACACCGTATATGAGCTCATCGAGGCCGGCCGCGACGTGGTAGTGGCCGATAATCTGGTCACCGGCTTCCGGGCGGCAGTCCACCCCAAGGCCCGTTTCTACCAGGCCGACATCCGGGACCGGGCGGCCATGGACCGGCTCTTTGAGACGGAGCGCATCGACGGCGTCATCCATTTTGCCGCCTTCTCCCAGGTGGGAGAGTCCATGTCCGATCCCCTGAAGTACTATGACAACAATCTCTGCGGCACCACTGTCCTTCTCCAGTCCATGGTGGCCCATGGGGTGGACAAGATCGTTTTCTCCTCCACCGCCGCCACCTACGGCGAGCCGGAGCGGGTGCCCATTCTGGAGAGCGACCGCACCCAGCCCACCAACTGCTACGGCGAAACCAAGCTGTCCATGGAGAAGATGATGGCCTGGACCAGCCGCGCCCACGGCCTGCGCTATGTGGCCCTGCGGTACTTCAACGCCTGCGGTGCCCACCCCTCCGGCGCCATCGGCGAGGCCCATGACCCCGAGACCCACCTCATCCCCCTCATCCTTCAGGTGCCCAATGGCCAGCGGAAGGAGCTCTCCATCTTCGGCAGCGATTATCCCACCAAGGACGGCACCTGCGTCCGGGACTATATCCACGTCACGGACCTGGCTCAGGCCCACATTCTGGCTCTGGACTACCTGCTCGCCGGCGGTGAGAACAACGTGTTCAATCTGGGCAACGGCGTGGGCTTCACGGTGAAGGAGGTCATCGACGTAGCCCGGAAGGTCACCGGCCATCCCATTCCCGCCCGGGAGTGTCCCCGCCGCCCAGGCGATCCCGCCCAGCTGGTGGCCTCCTCGGAGAAGGCCAGATCGGTCCTGGGCTGGAAACCCCGCTACGACGATCTGGAGACCATCATCTCCACCGCCTGGAACTGGCACAGAGCCCACCCCCGCGGCTACCGGCCTTAAAACAGCATGAGAAAAGCGCCAGGGACCTTCACCGGTCCCTGGCACTTTTATATGTTCCAATCCACGACTGCGCTGTCCCCCTCCAGCCGTATCTCCCGGATAAACCGTGCCGCCACCAGCTTCTTCTGTTCAAATCCCAGCGGCGCGAAGCGCAGCCTGTCCGGCCGGAGCCGTGCGTCCCGGGGCCGCCTGTCCTCCTTGTCCAGAAGTGCCCGGCGGGCTTTCTCCAGCCGCCCGACAGCGCGGTTTATGTAGGGCATGGATATATCGCTGCTCTCCGCCAGGGCGGACATAAGGCGCTCGATTTTCCGGTCGATGGCCTCCAGCTCCTCTGCCGCGCCCGCTTCGCCCGGCTCCTCCTCGTCCGGGCACTCGGCCAGCAGGCGTTCCAGTTCCTCCTCCACCGCCCGCTCCAGTGTCCGCAGATCCACCCGGATGGACGCTCCGCACACCCCCAGATTGGATCGCCCGCTGCACAGCAGATAGTACTTCTCCCCATCCCGGTTGACCTTGACGCTGTAGCCGCAGCAGCCGCATTTCATCAGCCCGGAAAGCCAGGTGTGTTTTCCTCTCCCGTTTCCTCCGGCCCGGCGGTTGGCGTCCAGCTTGTACTGGCAGGCCAGCCAGAGCCCGGAGGGGATCACGCCCCGGTGGCTGGCCAGTGAAAAATGCCCCTCCCGCACATCCCGGTACTTCCCCGCGCTTCGGTCCCGCCTGCCCACGAGCATTCCGGCATTCTGTCCATCGAACTCCTCCGGAGCATTTGCAAATGCAACTCCCTTCCCTTTGTAATAGAGATAGACCTCCTCATCCGCCCCCACGTACAGCGGGCTGTGGAGCATCCGGGACAGGGCCGCATTATCCCAGACGGCCCGTTTGGGAGCGGGGACGCCGCCGGCGTTGAGGGCCCGGGCCACGCTCCCCAGTGTGGCTTTCTCCTCCACGTAGGCCCGGAAGATCCGCTCCACGGTCTTCATGTGTTCATTGGGGACCAGGCCGGGAACCGGCCTTCCGTCAGGTCCGGGCAGCCGGCCGATAGAGAAGCCGTAAGGCGCGGGCCCGCCCGGCCAGGCACCCAGTCCGGCCCGCTGGTAATAGTTGTCCCGCACCCGTTCGGCGGTGGTCTCCCGCTCCAGCTGGGCAAAGACCATGATGATGTTCAGCATGGCCCGTCCCATGGGGGTGGAGGTGTCAAAGGTCTCGTTGACCGAGACGAATTCCACACTGTGGGCTTTCAGTATCTCCCACAGGCGTCCGAAGTCGGCGATGGAGCGGGAAAAACGGTCCAGCCGGTAGACCACGATCTTCCCGATCGCTCCCCGCTCCACATCCTCCATCAGCCGCCGGAAGGCGGGACGGTTGGTGTTTTTGCCGGAAAACCCCTTGTCCTGATAGACCCTGCAGTCCGCTCCCGTCTCCCGGCGGCACAGACTGATCTGTCCCTGAATGGAAAGGCTGTCCGCCTTGTCCACGGACTGCCGCGCATAGATGGCATCCAAGCCGGGCGCCTCCTCTCGTTCAAGCGATCATTTTTTTCCTGCCGTGCCCGGGGCGGGGCGTTCCCCGGCCGCCTTCTCCGCCCGCAGGGCCGAAGCGCAGGAACGGCGGATGGCGGCCAGCGCCTGCCGCCGCTCCTCCGGGCTGACCTCCGGATGCTGATGGCATATCTTCACAGGGCATCCCTCCTCTCTGTCCTCACCGCTCCAATCTATGCCTTCTCTCCGCCCCGGATGACAGCGGCACGGCCGTTTCCCTCCCGGAAAGCGGCCGGATCCTCTTATTTCTTTTTATAAATTTTCGTTTCGAATTTATTATTCTCCGGCAAAAAAACTGCGTGTTCTGTGGCAAAAACAAATTTCTTTCTCTTTGCCACAAATAAAATTACAAAATATGGATGCTTTTTTTAGAGGTTTTGGATTGATAATTCCGTTGAGTTGTGGTAAGATGTAAAAAAATCCAAAGAATATCGTTGGCTTTTTTGTACAATTCGCTTTTGCCTGCAAACCACTGTGAGAGGGGGATGTGCAGCGCCCGTTGCGGTTGTGGAAAAAACGCGATGACTTGGATTTTTCGGTATGGCATGCAGATTGCCATATCAAAACACAAAAGGAGCGATGATTCACATGAACAAGAAGCTGTCTCGCGCACTTGCATTGCTGCTTTCCGCGTCCATGCTGGCCGTGATGCTGGCCGGCTGCGGCGGCGGCAATAAACCTCAGGGCTCTTCCAGCCCCGCCCAGAGCTCCGCCCCCAGCGGCGATGTCTCCCAGCCTGCCGCCGGCGGAAACGCCCTGCGCCTGGTGCTCTCCACCAACGACGGTTCCACCAAGGATGACCGTGTCCCCACTCCCTGGCTCAACCACAACATGGCCACCAACCTGATGTGGCGCAGCCTGCTCATCGCTGACAGCAGCCTGACCAAGACCGAGCCCGATCTGGCCGAGAAGGTGGAGATCAGCGAAGACGGCCTTACTTACACCATCACCCTGAAGGACGGCCTGAAGTGGTCTGACGGCGAGGCTCTCACCGCGGACGACGTGCTGTGGTCCATCGATGGCGTCCTGGCCGCCACCAACAAGAACTCCATCTACTCCGCCGCGTTCAGCAAGATCACTGAGAAGAGCGCCGAGGGCAACGTCATTACCCTGAAGCTGGACAGCCCCTATGCCTCCATGCTGGACATCCTGGCTCAGTTCTCCATCCTGCCCAAGCACTGCCTGGAGAGCGCCGATCCCGCCACCATCGACGCAGCCGATTTCTGGAAGGCTCCCGTTACCTCCGGCTACTACATGATGGACGAGATGAACCCCGGCAACTACTTCACCCTGAAGCCCAACTCCAATTATGAGGGCACTCCCGCCAAGATCGAGAAGGTCACCGTTTCCTTCGTCACCGACTTCCTGACCGCCGCCCAGTCCGGCTCCGCCGACTTCCTGTACGGCAACGCCTCCGACCTGGTGGACGGCATGGCCTCCCTGAGCAACTTCCAGTCCATCCCCGTGGACGTGCTGTTCTACAAGTACTTCATCTTCAACATGAAGGGCGTGGACGGCAAGGAGAATGCCGCCATGCAGCCCATCGAGGTCCGTCAGGCTCTGATCAAGGCCATCGACCGCGCCACTCTGGCCGCCCTGTATCCCTCCGCCACCGTGCTCAACAGCGGCGTGCCCAACAGCCATGAGGCTTACAACGGCTTTGAGTATACTTACGACGCCGAGGCCGCCAAGGCCGAGCTGGCCGCTTCCGGCTACGATATGAGCCGGCCCCTGCGCATCTGCTACTACAACAACGACCAGACCTCCATCGACCTGATCAACATGGTGGTCTACTACCTGGAGCAGACCGGCATCAAGGTGGAGGCCACCCTGTCCAACGACGGCACCACCGATCTGTTCACCACCCGCGAGTACGACATCGGCTTCAAGGGCAAGAGTTCCTTCTCCATGGAGGAGTGGTACTCTGAGTACATGAGCACCGACGCCCTGTTCGCCAACATCTTCGGCGGCGACACCTCCTTTGACGCTGCCATCGCCGCTCTGTCCGCCTCCACCACCAACGAGGCCAAGAACGCCGCTCTGAAGGACCTGCAGGCCCTGGAGCAGGAGAAGATGTACAAGGTGCCCGTCTTCACCGTGGGCAACTACGTCTTTGTCAGCAACAATGTCAAGGTTCCCTCCGGCGTGGAGTTCTGCAACCCCCTGTACGTCTGCGACATCGACTTTGAGAACTGGGAGATCGGCTGATCGTTTCCCTGATCCCCGCCGGGGCCTGACGGCCCCGCACCCCATGGCATTTCCCGGCACTGGCTCCGGGTGACAAAGAGGGAGAGACGCAAGCCTAGCCCTGCGTCTCTCCCCTCTCTATTTGGGAGGCCGTATCCGTAAAATCCGGTCAGTCTCCCCCAACCCCAACAGTCCGCCGCAAACCAAAGGAGTGAGAACATGCTCAAATTCATTTTGAAAAAGCTGGCCCTGATGATCCCCATGCTTCTGGTGATCAGCCTTGCTGTGTTCGTCGGCCTGCGCTCCACCGGCATCGACCCCATCACCTTCATGGTCCCGCCGGAGGTCATCTCCCAGCAGCCCGAGATGGTGGAGCAGCTGCGGGAGGATCTGGGCCTGAACGATCCTATCATCATGCAGTATTTCCGCTGGCTGGGCAACATTCTTCACGGCGACCTGGGCCTGACCAATAAGGGCGAGAGCATTTCCGGTATCATCGCCACCCGCCTGCCATACACGCTGGAGCTCTCCCTTTACGCCATGCTCTTCAGCTCCATCATAGGCATAGGCATAGGCATCATCAGCGCCATCCGGCAAAACGGCTTTGTGGACTATCTGGGTCGCGTGCTGGCGGTACTGGGCCAGGCGGTGCCCCAGTTCCTGGTGGGTATCCTGCTCATTTGGATCTTCTCCATCAAGCTGGGCATCTTCCCCTCGGGCAACCGGGTCAGTCCGGACGCCACCAACGCCTTTATGGACGCCTTCATGCACCTGTTCCTGCCGGTGCTCACCCTGACCATCGGCATGGTGGCCGTGCTGATGCGCTACGCCCGCAACACCATGCTGGACGTGCTCAACAGCGATTACATCAAGACTGCCCGCTCCAAGGGCATCCCCGAGTGGAAAGTCTACCTCAAGCACGGCTTCCGCAACGCCATGAAGCCCGTCCTGGTCATTCTGATGTTCCGTATCCCCGCCCTGATCGGCGGCTCCGTGGTCATCGAGAGCGTGTTCTCCTACCCCGGTATCGGTACTGCCATGACCAACGCCGTCACCAACATGGACTACAACCTGGTGCTGGTCATCACCCTGATCATTGCCGCCGTGATGCTCATCTGCTCTTTCATGGTGGACGTGTTCAACGCGCTGCTGGATCCCCGTGTCCGGCTGGGCGAGTAACAGAAAGGAGGACGCAATCATGAGTGAAACCAAGACTTTGAGCATCAAGGAACAGAACAAGAGCGCCGCTTCCTCTCTGTTGAAGAAAAATATCCGCAAGTTCCTGCGCAACAAGCTGGCTGTATTCGGCCTGCTGGTCATCGTGGTCATGACTGTGGCCTGCGTTGCCGCCATGATCATGGGCATTGATTACAGCACCCCCAATCCCACCATTATGAAGGCTGCCCCCGACGCCGCCCATCTCTTCGGCACCGATACCATTGGCCGCGATCTGCTGGCCCGGGTGCTGTACGGCGGGTGCTACTCCATCTTCATCGGCGTGTTCTGCGCCGTGCTCTCCAGCGTACTGGGCGCCGTGCTGGGCGCCATCGCCGGCTACTTCGGCGGCAAGACTGATATGGTCATCGTCCGCATCTCCGAGATCTTCCAGGCCTTTCCCCAGCTGGTCCTGGTCATGATGCTGGTGGCCATTCTGAAGCAGCGCAGCATGGGCAACATGCTCTTCGTATTCGTCATCACCGGCTGGATGACCACCTTCCGTATGGTACGCAACGAGTTCATGAGCCTGAAGGGTGAGACCTACGTCAAAGTGTGCGAGGCCTTCGGCATGTCCAAGATGAACGTGATGTTCAAGCAGATCCTGCCCAACGTCATGACTCCCATCATCGTCTCCACCACCACCAACGTGGCCTACTTCATCCTGCAGGAGGCCTCTCTGAGCTTCATCGGCCTGGGCGTGGCCGACTCCACCCCCACCTGGGGCAACATCCTCAACGCCGCCAAGAGCATCCAGGTCGTGCAGGACGTGTGGTGGCTCTGGGTGTTCCCCGGTCTGGCCATCAGCCTGTTCGTTCTGGCCATCAACTTCTTCGGCGATGGTCTGCGCGACGTGCTGGACGCCAAGCAGCAGTAAGGAGGTAGGCCTGTATGGATAGCAAAGATATCATTCTGGACGTAGAAAATCTGAGTACGACCTTCATCTCCGACCGGAAGAAGATCCGTATCGTCAAAAATGTCTCCTTCCAGCTCAAGCGGGGCTCCGCCCTGGCCGTAGTGGGCGAGTCCGGCTGCGGCAAGAGCGTGACCATGAACTCCATTATGCGTTTCCTGGGCCGCAACGCCATCATTGAGGCGGACAAGATCCAGTATAACGCCCTGCGGGACGGAAAGGTCACCGAGTACCGGCTGGAGCAGATCGACAAGCCCCACGGTCCCGAGATGCGGGCCCTCCGCGGCCCCGAGATGTCCATGGTGTTCCAGGACCCCATGTCCAGCCTGAACCCCGTCTACAAGGTGGGCGACCAGGTGGCCGAGGGCCTGCTGCAGCACAACAAGGGCATGACCAAGGCCCAGGCCCGGGAAAAGGTGCTGGAGATGTTCCGCAAGCTGGGCATCCCCGATCCTGAGGAGCGCATCGACTGCTACCCCCACCAGTTCTCCGGCGGCATGAAGCAGCGCGTGGTCATCGCCATCGCCATGATCTGTAATCCCGAGCTCATCATCTGCGACGAGCCCACCACCGCTCTGGACGTGACCATTCAGGCCCAGATCATGGAGCTGCTCAAGGAGATGCAGACCAAGGACGGCAAGAGCATCATCCTCATCACCCACAACATGGGTCTGGTGGCCGAGATGGCCGACGAGGTCTGCGTCATGTACATGGGCCGGGTGGTGGAGTTCGGCTCCCTGGAGGACGTGTTCGACCGCACCAGCCATCCCTACACTCAGGCGCTGCTGCGCAGCGTGCCCGTGCTGGGTCTGGCCGACGGCCAGAAGCTGGAGACCATCCCCGGCGCCACCCCCAACCCCGCCGATCTGAAGGGCGGCTGCGAATTTGCCGACCGCTGCCCCTTCGCCACCGACGCCTGCCGCGAGAAGGACATCCCCATGTTCCAGCTCTCCCCCGGCCACCGTGTGCGCTGCCTGAAGTACAAGGACTACCCCGTGGCCGAGGGCGGCGAGGCCCAAGCCGAAGTTGCGGAGGTGCAGTAAAATGAGTGAAAACAAGGAAATCATCTTTAAGGTAGAGAACCTCCGTACCTGGTTCCCCATCACCAAGGGCGCCTTCAAGAAGGTCGTGGGCCATGTCAAGGCCGTGGACGACGTCAGTCTGGAAGTTTACAAGGGCGAGACCCTGGGCATCGTGGGCGAGTCCGGCTGCGGCAAATCCACCTTCGGCAAGACCCTGATGATGCTGGAGCGGGCCACCGGCGGCCAGGTGCTCTTCAACTATGACGGCGAGTTCCGCGACATCACCAAGTTCAACAAGGACGAGATGTTCGACTTCCGCAATAAGGTCCAGATGGTCTTTCAGGATCCCTACTCCGCCCTGAACCCCCAGAAGAAGATCTACACCTCCTTTGAGGAGCCTCTGGTGGTCCACGGCATGAAGGATCAGGCCCAGCGGGAGGCCCGGATGCAGGAAGTGCTGAAGATGGTCAACATCCAGCCCGACTATCTGATGCGCTATCCCCACGAGTTCTCCGGCGGCCAGCGCCAGCGCCTGTGTATCGCCCGCGCCCTGGAGGTCATGCCCGAGGTCCTCATCTGTGACGAGCCCGTGTCCGCTCTGGACGTGTCCATCCAGGCCCAGGTGCTCAACCTGATGAAGGACATCCAGAAGGAGCTGAACCTGACCTATCTCTTCATTGCCCACGACCTGAGCGTGGTGCAGTACATGTCCGACCGCATCGTGGTCATGTACCTGGGCAAGATCGTGGAGGTGGCTGACTCCCACGCCCTGTACGACGAGCCCCTCCATCCCTATACCCGCGCCCTGCTCTCCGCCATCCCGGTGCCCGATATCCACAACACCAAGAAGCGCCAGGTGCTGGAGGGCGAGGTGCCCAGCCCCATCCGCAAGCCCTCTGGCTGCGCCTTCCACAACCGCTGCCCCAACTGCATGGAGATCTGCAAGCAGGTGGATCCCGCCCTGGCCGTGCAGAATACGGAGAACGGCCATATGGTGGCCTGCCACCTGTACGCCGAGCAGCAGAAGAAGATCCAGGAGGAAAAGGCCGCCGCCCAGAAGGCGTGAGAAAGGAACTGCATCGTGATCCTGCCGATAGATCAGCGCTGTGACGTGTTGGTGGTTGGCAGCGGCATTGCCGGCCTTTTGGCCGCCCTTGACGCGGCCGGGGCCGGCTGTGCTGTTACCCTGCTGACCAGTACCCGTCTCTTCTCCGGCTCCAGCTTTTATCCCGGCACCTGGGGTCTGGGCCTCATCGGCCCGGAGGATGAGAATGACTGTGCCGACCTGTGCCGCACCATCCAGGAGGTGGGCTGCCATATGGCCTCTCCGGAGATGGTGGAGACCTTTGCAGCCGGCATCCGCCCCGCCATCGAACAGGTGCGCTCCATGGGCGTGAAGCTGCGCCGCGCCGTTCAAAAAGGCCAGCGGGAGTTCATTCCCTGCTTCGACCACAAGAACCGGGACTGGAACGGCCTGGAGTTCGACAGCGTGCGTGAGGTGTTCTCCCGCCGGATCGACGAACTGGGCATTCAGGTGGTGGAGGGCTGCCAGGTGCTGGAGCTGACGAAGCAGGGCGGCCGGGTGTCGGGCTGCGTGGCCCTACACCGGGGAGAGCTGCGCTATTTCGGGTGCCGGGCGCTGGTGCTCGCCACCGGCGGCTACGGCAGCCTGTTCCGCCGCCACCTGTGCACGGAGGACGTGGCGGGGATGGGACAGGCTCTGGCGCTGAATGCGGGCTGCACTCTGGTGAACATGGAGTTCATGCAGATGATGCCCGGCTACATCTCCCCCGCCCCCAAAACCATTTTCAACGAAAAGACCTTCCGCTTCACCCACATGCGCCGCAGCAGCGGCGCGCCCCTGCTCCCTCCGGGTCCCGAAACCGACCGCCTGCTGGACCTGCGCTCCACCCACGGTCCCTTTACCGCCCGGCTGGACTCCAAAGAGGTGGATATCGCCCTCTTCCGTGCCCTTCAGGAGGATGAGCGCGGGGTAGAGGTCACCTATTCCGATGCACTGCGCCAGGATCCTCCCGAGTTCATCACCACTTACTTTGACTGGCTGCGCGAGGCCAAGGGCCTGACGGTGGACGATCCAATCCGCATCGGGGTCTTTGCCCATGCCGCCAACGGCGGCGTCCGCATCGGGCCGGACGCCTCCACCGGCGTGCCCGGGCTCTTCGCCTGCGGCGAGGTGACCGGCGGCATGCACGGCGCCGACCGGATCGGCGGACTGTCCACCGCCAACGGACTGGTGTTCGGCGGCAGGGCCGGGCGGAGCGCCGCTGCTTCCTGTGTGGGCGCGCCTCCGCCGCCGGATCACTGCACGGTGGAGGGCTATCGCTGTACCGATCCGGAGGGCGCCTTCCGCACTCTTCAGGACCTGATGTCGGCCCACGCCATGATCCTGCGCCGGGAGTCGGGACTCCGCAGTGCGCTGGACCGGATCGACGAACTGGAAGCAGGCCTGGACCGCCGTCCCAGCCGGGAAAGCCGGGCCATCGGGTCGGAACGGATCATCACCGCCCGGCTCACCACTGCCCGTTGTGTCCTCATCGCGGCGCTGCTGCGCCGGGAGAGCCGGGGCTCCCACTACCGGGAGGATTTCCCCGCCCAGGACTGTGCCCAGGAGCGGCAGATCCAAATCTGCCAGAAGAATAAAAGCCTGATTGTCCGTTTTGCGAAACCGTTTCATGGAGAAAAGAGGGATCATATATGCTGCGATTAGGCTTTGCCGGCGTCGGTACCATTGCCATGAACTATCTGGGACTGATCTGCGATGGACGTGTCCCATCTGTGGCAGTAACAGCTATGAGCGGCCGAACTCCGGCCGGCATGAATCGGGCTGTGAACGCTTATCCTGCGCTGGCCGGGGCAAAGCAGTTTACGGACTATCACGAGATGCTGACTTCGGGAGATATTGATGCTGTCATGATCTGTACGCCCCATGGCCAGCACCCGGCTATGACGCGAGAGGCTCTGGAGCAGGGCGTCCATGTGCTGGTGGAAAAACCGGTGGGCATCCATATGTCGGAGATCCGTCAGGTGGAGGCTCTGTTGGCAAAACGGCCGGAATTGGTATGCGGCGTCATGTACAACCGCCGTATGTCCGGCTGCTATCGAACGGTAAAGGAGCTGATGGAGCAGGGAGCTGTGGGGGATTTGGTCCGGGTGACTTGGATCATTACCAACCTCTACCGTACATGCGCTTACTACGGATCTAGTCCATGGAGAGGTACCTGGGCCAGCGAAGGCGGTGGCCTTCTCATGACCCAGGCTTCCCACCAATTGGATCTGATGCAGTGGATTTGCGGGATGCCTGTCAAAGTAATGGCGCGATGCGCAACGGTGGACAGAGACATTCAGGTCGAGAATGAGGCCGAGTTGTTTTTGGAATACGCAAATGGGGCGCATGGTCATTTTCTCGCGTCTGCCCATGAGTGCCCCGGCAGCAATCGGCTGGAGATCTGTGGAACCCGTGGGCGGATCACTGTGGTGGAAGATCAGGAGGTACAGGTGCTCCATCTGGACCAGGATGAACGGGAATTTGCCCGCCAGTGTCCGAATCCGTTCGAACAGGTGCCGTTTACGCAGGAAACCCTTACATTTGACGACAGCGACAACAAAGTGCAGCATGCCGCTATGATTGAAAACTTTGCGCAAGCGGTAGCGGGAACACAGCCATTGGCCTGCCCCTTTGCCCAAGGGGTCCGGTCGCTGGAGATCATTCAGGGGACTTATCTCTCCCATTGGACGCAGAAAGCCTGTCCGCTGCCTCCGGATGAGTCCGAATTTAATCGCTGCTACCAGCAAAAAGTATAACGGAATACCGCGTATATACCTGGATGCGGGAAATAACAAAAAGAAGGTGAAATTGTGATCTATACGAAACGTGATTGCCTGAGCCGTTATAAGGGACTCAGCGCTTCCCTGGATACCGCTATCGACTTCCTGGCCTCCGCCGACCTGACCAAGCTGGCCATGGGCCGCAACGACGTGGACGGGGACACCGTGTTCATCAACCGCTTTGATTACACCACCATGCCCGAGGAGAACGCCTCCTGGGAGGGCCACAAGTATTACGCCGACATCCATGTGGTGCTGGAGGGTGAGGAGCGCATCGGCGTCACCGATGCCGCCTCCCTCACCGCGGGTAACTATGATGCCGCCGGTGATTTCATCCCTTACGAGGGGCCCGTGGACGCCTGGGTCACCATGCGCCCCGGCGATATCCTGGTGGTGTTCCCCGAGGACGTACATATGGTCAAGGTACAGCTGAAAGACGCGTGCCCGGTAAAGAAGGCCGTCTTTAAGGTCAAGGTATAGCGGAAAATATCAAAAAGGGAGGCCGCCCGGGCGGCCTCCCTTTTTTGCCTGTGATCGTCCCCCTCCTCTGTCCTCCGGCGGCTTGAAGGTGTATGGGACCCATCCACATCCCACTGGATGGGCTCCATGCCAATGGAGCGGATGGAGGAGATGACGGTGTCGTTGTACTCTCCGTAGGGCGGGCGGATCAGGGTGGGACGCACGCCGGTCACCGCCTCGATCTTGTCGTTGCAGGCCTCCACGTCGGCGATGATCTCTCCGCTGGAGAGCTGGTTCATATGGGCGTGGGTGTTGGAGTGGTTCATGACCTCATGTCCCGCGTCGTGGAGCGCTTTGACCGACTCCGGGTACTTATCCACCCAGTCTCCCACCACAAAGAAGGTGGCGGTCACATGGTATTTCCCCAAAATGTCGATGAGCTGCTGGGTATCCTCGTTCCCCCATGGTGAGGTAAATTTGCGGCGCATTGGGCCCTCAGAAGGAGTCCACCACCCGGAAGGCGCCGTCCTCCCAGACGGCGGGGCGGCATTTGCCGGAGCGGAGGACACGGATAAACCCGGTCAGATCCTGAGGCTCCTCCGGCAGCCAGGTCACATATTTGCCCAGCTGCTTCGTATCGTGGGCGTCGCTGGCCCCAACGGGCTGAATCCCCAGCCGGAGGGCGTACTCCAGCGCCTTGCGGTTGGCCTCCAGCGAGGTGCTGCCGTTGAGGACCTCTACGCCGTCCAGCCCACGCACCGCGGCCAGGTGCTCTTCCAGTCCCCGCTGATTATTGCGGAAGGGATGCGCGCTGAAGCACGCTCCGCCGTAGGAGTGGACATAGCGGATGAATTCCTGCGCATCGATGGTCCTGGGCTGGAAGGCAAAGGGGCTGCCGAAGGCCACGATGTCCCCCTGGACGGTCAGCACCTCCACCCCCACGAAAATGGGGAATCCGGTCTCTCTGGAATACCGCTCGGCCTCCTCCCGGATGCCCAGGCTGTCGTGGTCGGTGATACAGACCGCACCCATTCCCATGGCCCGGGCCTTCTCCACGATCTCGGCGAGAGACATGCGGCTGTCCTCTGAAAACGCCCGCTCGTGGACGTGCAGATCAACAAACATGGCGACCCCTCTTTTCTGTCGATAAAAGCTGTTTTGCCGTTCATTCTTCCGGCAAGGCAATTTAGACTGTAGCTTACATCCCGGTCAATGTCAATCTGCACGCGCCCTTTTATTCATTTTGTTTTTCAATATTTATCTTTATATTATATTGAGAATATCAATGTTATATGGACATGCCTCCGCGCTCCCTCCACTGATATTTTCCGCCCCCCGCGCATATACTGCGGCAGGGTCAGGCGGCGGTCCCATCGCCAGTTTGCCTGTCCCGAAGGAGGCGATCCGGGTGGCCGGTGATTCCCACAGTGCCCCGGAGCTCCGCCCGCTCCGGGTGGAGCGGCGGTTCCGCGGGGACCGTTCCACCCGCGATATGCTGCTCCGGCTGCTCCGGGCCCACCAGACTGCCGGGAGCAGCAGTTCCTGATCACGGAGAGGAGGCGTTCATTTTGCCCCGGACACAAGACACAGATCCGCCCAGATGGCGCGCGGCGGTCTACACCCGCCTGTCCCGGGATGATGGGGACAGGCCCGAGAGCGACAGCATCATCAACCAGCAAAAGCTGCTGGAACAATTTCTCTCCGCCCGGCCGGACATAGAGGCCGCCGGCTTCTATGCGGATGACGGCTTCACCGGCACCAACTTTGACCGGCCGGACTTTTGCCGCATGATCCGTGACATTGAGGAAGGACGGATCAACTGTGTTCTGGTCAAGGACCTGTCCCGCTTCGGCCGGGATTACATTGAGGCCGGCCGCTATCTGGAACGGTGGTTCCCCCGGCATGGGGTGCGCTTCATCGCCGTGACTGACGGCATCGACAGCGAGCGGGGATACGACATGCTGCTCCCGGTCAAAAACGTGTTTAACGAGCAGTACGCCAGGGACATCTCCAAAAAAGTGCGCAGCGCCATCCAGTCCAAGCAGCACGGCGGGAAATTCATCGGCGCCTTCGCCCCCTACGGCTACCGGAAGGACCCGGACGACCACAACCGGCTGGTCATAGACCCCTGCGCCGCGGCGGTGGTACGGCGCATTTTCACCCTGTTTGAAGGCGGTATGGGCAAGCAGTCCATTGCCAGACAGCTGAACGGGGAGGGTCTCCCCTGTCCCAGTGAATACAAGCGGCTCAACGGAGAGCGCTACCGCAACGGGCAGAAGCTGGACGGCACCACCTACTGGACCTATGCCACCATCCACCGCATGCTCCGGGATCCGGTATATACCGGGACCATGGAGCAGGGGCGGGCTCCCCGTCAGGGCATGCACGGCAGGGCCAGGCAGCTGGACCGCAGCCAATGGGCAGTGGTCCCCGGCACCCATGAGGCCATCATCCCGCCGGACCAGTGGGAGCGGGTTCAATCCCTTATGGCGCGGAACGTGCGTATCCCCCGGTTCCAGCAGGATGCAAGTCTCTTTGCCGGCTTTCTGCGCTGCGGTGACTGCGGACGGGCCATGAGCAAGACTGCCCGCGCCGGCGGCGTCTGCTACTGCTGCGGCTCCTACAAGCGGTATGGTCCGGGCGTCTGTACCCGGCACAGCATTACCCACCGGCAGCTGGAGGCTGTAATCCTGGCCGATCTCAACCGCATTCTGACCGCCGCGGATGATCTGGACGGGCTGGTCCGGCAGGCCGCGGCCCAAACTTCCGCTCCATCCTCCGACGCTCTGGAACGATGCCGCGCCGCCCGGCAGCGGGTCTGCCGCCTGAAGCAGTCATCCTATGAGGACTATAAGGACGGCATCATCAGCCGGCAGGACTATCTGTACTACCGGGCGGACTACGACCGGCAGGAGCGGCAGCTGACCTGTCAAATGGAGGCTTTACAGATTTCAGACAGAGCGGCCGCTGCGCAGGAGCAGCCCTGGATCTCCGCTCTTCTCCGGGAGGGCAGGCTCTCCGCCCTGGACCGGGCCACCCTGGCTGAGACGGTGGATCAGATCCTTGTATTTGAAGGAGGCAGGATCGAGATTACATATACGTTTTCCGATGATCTCGGCATACTGGGCCGTGAGGATTGACCTGCCCGTTCCCGCCGCACTCTGACCTCACCCCATGCCGCGTCGAAGGAGATGGCCACCATTTTCTGGTCCCGCTGAACGCAGTAGATGGGGAGCTGCCGGGTGGTGGCCGCCGCCCCCACGATGGCGGGATGGTTGACCACCGTAAACATCAGCGCCGCCGCCAGAACGCAGGCGGCCGCCACCGCCGTCTTTCGTTTGAATACCAGGAATTTCATGAATGTTCCCTCCTCAAATACCGGATCTCACTCTGATATATATGCACCGCTCTTCCCGGCAATACGGCGTGCGGGCCCGTTTTCCGCTCCCACGTCCTTTTTCGCCCGTCCATGCCGGCATCCTGATGCAAAATAGATAAAATTTCTCTCTTTTGCACCAAACTCCATGCGTTATATTGCCTATCTGTGTCCGATTGGAGAAGAAATGCCCGGAAAAAGAATTGACAAATAGACGCGATTGAGCTATGATAGTTGAAAATCGTCAAAAAGCGATGAGCGGGATAGTAGGTATGTCCGGATGCACAGAGAGGGAGCGGTCGGTGCAAGCTCCCCTGAACGACCATCACCGAACCTCACCCGTGAGCAGTCCGACTGAACCGGCGCGGCCGCAGTAGGCTGGAACGGCTTCCCTCCGTTATTGGGGCAACAAGCGCACGGCGGAGTTTCCATGTCCGCTGTGAATTTAGGTGGTACCACGGAGTAAACGGCTTCGTCCTATCAGATCTGGATAGGACGAGGCCGCTTTTGTTTTTCAGCCAGAGACAAAACGGCCCAAACATCCATCCTGCTGTTTGGGCCAAGATACCAGTGGAGGTGAGCTTCCATGAACGGAGCACAGGCTCTGATCGAGAGCTTATTACAGGAGCATGTAGACCATATTTTCGGCTATGCCGGCGCCACCATCTGCCCGGCGGTAGACGCGCTGAAGGAGCACCCGGAGATCGGCTATACACTGGTGCGGACGGAGCAGAATGCCGGGCACATGGCCTCCGGCTATGCCCGGGTATCGGGCAAGACCGGCGTGTGCATGGTGACCTCCGGCCCGGGCGCCACCAATCTCATCACCGGCATCGCCACCGCCTACATGGACTCCATCCCTCTGGTGGCCATCACCGGCCAGGTGCCCAGCCATCTGCTGGGCCGGGACATCTTTCAGGAGGTGGACATTACCGGTGCGGTGGCCCCCTTCTCCAAGCACAGCTACCTGGTCAAGAACGCCAACGATATTCCCCGGATCGTGAAGGAGGCCTTCCACATCGCCTCCACCGGCCGTCCCGGCCCGGTGCTCATCGACATTCCCATTGATGTGCAGAATCAGGAGCTCAAGCGTTTCGTCTACCCGGAGGAGGTCAATATCCGGGGCTATAAGCCCAGCGTCAAGGGCAATGAGCTTCAGATCAAGCGGGTGGCCGAGGCCATCTCCCGCTCGAAGCAGCCGGTGATCTGCGCCGGCGGCGGCGTGTGGCTCTCCCACGCCAGGGACGAGCTGGTGGAGCTGGCCGAGCGCAATTCCATCCCGGTGATCAAGACCATGATGGGCCTCTCGGTGCTCCCCACCGACCACCCCCTGAACATGGGCATGATCGGCGCCCACGGCAACCGCTGCGCCAACAAGGCCCTGGCCAAGGCCGACCTGCTCATCATGGTGGGCACCCGGGCCGCCGACCGTGCCGTGGTGGACCCGGGCGAGATCCAGCGCCGCATGGCCACCATCCACATCGATGTGGACCCGGCGGAGATCGGCAAGAACATGCAGGCCGCTATCCCCCTGGTGGGCGACGTGAAGGTCATCCTGCGGCAGCTGCTGGAGCGGGACATCACGCCCCCCGATTCCGCCGCCTGGCGGGAGCAGCTGCGGGAATACCGTACCGCCGAACTCAGCCGCGTTTTCCCCCGGCGGGAGGGATATGTATTCCCCGGCACCCTGCTGCGCAGGCTGGGCGACAAGCTCCGTGACGACGCGGCGGTGTGCGTGGACGTGGGCCAGAACCAGATCTTCGCCTGCAAATACCTGCCCCAGAAGCACGGCCGCCTGCTGACCAGCGGCGGTCTGGGCACCATGGGCTACGCGCTGCCCGCCGCCATCGGCGTCAAGGTGGCCCAGCCGGACCGCCAGACCATTGTGATCTGCGGCGACGGTTCCTTCCAGATGGCCATGAACGAGCTTGCCGCCATCCGCTGTGCCGGGATGGATATCAAGATCGTCCTTTTCCGTAACCACGTGCTTGGCCTGGTCAACCAGATCCAGAATGCCGCGCCCTACCACGGACCCTTCGGCGTGTCGCTGGATGGCTCGCCTGACTTTGAGGCCATCGCCTCCGCCTATGGCATCCCCAGCATGGTCCTCAGCGACGAGGACGCTCTGGACGAGACCCTGGACCGCTTCCTGGATTCCCGGGGCAGCTGCCTGCTGATCTGTGAGGTCCATCCCGATGTGGGCACCAACGACTGAGAGGAGCGTGAGAAGCCATGAAACAGACCATTTCCGTCCTGGTGGAAAACCAGGCGGGCGTACTCAACCGGATCACCGGTCTCTTCTCCCGCCGGGCCTTCAACATTGAATCCCTGGCCGTTGGCGTCACCGACGATCCCACCATCTCCCGCATCACCATCATCGTGGACAGCGGCAACAGCGTGGTGGAGCAGGTGGAAAAGCAGCTCAACAAGCTGGTGGAGGTCATCAAGGTCCGCACGCTGGAGGAGAACAACCACATCGGCCGGGAGCTGATGCTCCTGAAGGTGAACGCCAACAACAAGACCCGGCAGGATATCATGACCATCTGTGAGATCATGGGGGCCAAGGTCAACGACATTTCCCCCACCTCCCTGACCCTGGAGCTGTCCGACACCCCCGACCGGCTGGATACCTTCCAGTCCATGATGCGTCCCTTCTCCATTCTGGAGGTGGCCCGCACCGGCGTCATCGCCGTCCAGAAGGGCGGCGGCAAGATCTGACCCTTTCTCCCGCGCTTTGATCCACAAAACCATTGGAGGGAACCGACGTGAAAGTAAGAGCCACCCAGGCCATCATGGAGTGCCTGCTGGAGCAGGAGGTAGACACCGTCTTCGGCTACCCCGGCGGGACCATTCTGAACCTCTATGACGAGCTTTATAATTATAAGGACAGGATCACCCACATCCTCACCGCCCATGAGCAGGGCGCTTCCCACGCCGCCGACGGCTATGCCCGCTCCACCGGCAAGGTGGGCGTGTGCTTCGCCACCAGCGGCCCCGGCGCCACCAACCTGACCACCGGCATCGCCACCGCCTATATGGACTCCTCCCCTGTGGTGTTCATCACCTGCAACGTGACCGAGCCCCTGCTGGGCAAGGACTCCTTCCAGGAGGTGGACATCACCGGCATCGCCATGCCCATCACCAAGGCCACCTATCTGGTGCGGGACGCCCAGACCATCCCCGACGTGATGCGCCAGGCCTTCGCCGTGGCCGCCACCGGCCGTCCCGGCCCGGTGCTCATCGACTTTCTGAAAAATGTCACCGCTCCCAACGTGGAGATCGACTACGAATTCGTCCCCTGGAAGGAGAACCGCTCCTGCCGGAGCATTCAGGTCCTGGCGGACAGCCATGATCTGGAGGCCCCCACCCCCAATCTGGAGGACATCGACATTCTGGTGGACATGATCGCCCAGGCCGAACGCCCCCTGCTCATCTGCGGCGGCGGCGTGGTCCGGGGCCGGGCTGACCGGGAATTCCGGCAGCTGGCCGAAACGCTGGACGCCCCGGTGGCCATCACCCTGATGGGCGGCGGCGGCTTCCCCGGCAGCCACCCTCTGGCCACTGGCATGGTGGGCATGCACGGCTCCCGCGCCTCCAACGTGGCCTGCAACGAGTGCGACCTGCTCATCGCCGTGGGCTGCCGCTTCTCCGACCGGGTGGCTCTCCAGCCCGATACCTTTGCCTCCCAGGCCAAGATCGTCCAGATCGATATCGACCGCTCGGAGGTGGACAAGAACGTCCTCACCGACCACCACATTATCGGCTCCGCCCGCCGGGTGCTGGAGCTGCTGAACCAGCGCTTGCCCCGGTACAGCCACCCCGAGTGGAAGGAGCACATCCTCTCCCTCAAGACCCCCGACCACGTGGAGGACAGCGGACGGCTGACCCCCCAGCAGGTGCTGGAGACCATCCGCCGTCTGGCTCCCCAGGACACCATCGTGGCCACCGACGTGGGCCAGCATCAGATGTGGTCCATCCAGCACTTCCACTTCGACTATCCCGGCCAGCTCCTCACCTCCGGCGGCTTCGGCACCATGGGCTTCGGCCTTGGCGCCGCCATCGGCGCCAAGATGGGCAACCCGGACAAGGTGGTGGTTCACACCACCGGCGACGGCTGCTTCCGCATGAACTGCCATGAGCTGGCCACGGTGGAGCACTACCACCTGCCCATCATCACCGTGGTGTTCAACAACGGCACTCTGGGCATGGTGCGCCAGTGGCAGAACCTGATTTACCACCAACGCTATTCCGAGACCACCCTGGACCGGGGCCCCGACTTTGTCAAGCTGGCCGAGGCCTATGGCCTCAAGGGCTTCCGGGTGACCAACCTGGCCGAGATGGAGCAGGCCTTCCAGGCCGCGCTGGAGGCGGGCTGCGGCTGCGTGCTGGACTGCCGCCTGGACATGGACGAGATGGTCCGGCCCATGGTGGCCGGCGGCGCCCATATCACCAATTTCCTGCTGAAGTAAGGGGGCGGACCCATTGAAAAAGACATTTGACCCGGAAAAGAAGCTCTACACCCTGTCCATCCTGGTGCGGGACATCCCCGGCGTGCTCAGCCAGGTGGCCCGGCTCTTCTCCCGGAAGGGGTATAACATCGAGTCCATCGTCTCCGGCGAGACCGACAAGCCCGGCGTCACCCGCATCACCATCGTCATCCTGGGGGACGAACTGATGATCAGCCAGATCGCCGCCCAGTGCCGCAAGCTCATCCCGGTGACCGCCGTCAAGATCCTGGACGAGGCCACCTCCATCCAGCGGGAGTTTGCCCTCATCAAGGTCAAAGCCGCCGACCGCAACGCCCGGGACGAGGTCATTCAGATGGCCAATATCTTCCGCGCCAATATCATCGACGTGAGCCGGGAGTCCCTGACCGTGGCCATTTTCGGCGACAAGAGCAAGACCTCCGCCCTCATCGGCCTGCTGGAGGATTTCGGCATTCTGGAGATTGCCAAGACCGGCACCCTGGCCATCGAGCGGGGCCGGAACACCATTTACGATGACAACAAGCTCCGGGAGGAGTACGACTACGGCAAGAACGTGCTGTAAACACCGGCGCCCGTCCTTAAAAAAGGACGGGCGCTTTTTCATGGGTATGCCGCGGCCCAAAACGGCAGATACTGTTCCTGCCCGCCGTTTCCCCTTGACAAATACCCCCCACGGGTATATGATCTAAATACCCCATCGGGGTATTTTTTCAGGAGGTGTCTGCGCCATGGAAAATCAGAAGTGCTGCTGTCATAAAAAGAAGGTCCGCCCGGAGGATGAGGTCAAAAAGCTCCTCAACCGGCTCAGCCGCATCGAGGGACAGATCCGAGGCATCCGGGGCATGGTGGAAAACGACGCCTACTGCACCGACGTGCTGGTGCAGTCCGCCGCGGTGACCGCCGCCATGAACGCCTTCAACCGGGAGCTGCTGGCCAGCCACATCCGCACCTGCGTGGCCGACGACATCCGCGCGGGCAGGGACGAGGTCATCGACGAGCTGGTGGCCACCCTGCAAAAACTGATGAAATAGTGGGAGTATGACCGGTATGGAACAATACAACGTAACGGGCATGAGCTGCGCCGCCTGCAGCGCCCGGGTGGAAAAAGCCGTGTCCAAAGTCCCCGGCGTCACCGCCTGCGCCGTGAGCCTGCTCACCAACTCCATGGGGGTGGAGGGAACCGCCTCCCCTCAGGCCATCATCGCTGCGGTGGAGGGCGCGGGCTACGGCGCCTCCCAAAAGGGGACGGACGGGAGCAGCCGGGGAGCTTCCGCCCCGGCGGAGGCCGGGGCGGCCCTGCGGGACCGGGAGACCCCGGCGCTCAAGCGCCGTCTCATCTCTTCCCTGGGCTTCCTGCTGGTGCTGATGTACTTCTCCATGGGCCATATGATGTGGGGCTGGCCTCTGCCCGCCTTTTTTGACGGCAACCATGTGGCCATGGGTCTGGCCCAGCTCCTGCTCACCGTGACCGTCATGGTCATCAACCAGAAATTCTTTATCTCCGGCTTCAAGAGCCTGTGGCGCCGCGCCCCCAATATGGACACGCTGGTGGCTCTGGGTTCCTCGGCGGCCTTCGTGTACAGCACCTACGCCCTCTTTGCCATGACCGGCGCTCAGGTGCGGGGCGATATGGACGCCGTCATGGCCTATATGCACGAGTTCTACTTTGAGTCGGCCGCCATGATCCTCACCCTCATCACCGTGGGCAAAATGCTGGAGGCCCGCAGCAAGGGAAAGACCACCGATGCCCTCAAGAGCCTGATGAAACTGGCCCCCAAGACCGCCACCGTGGTGCGGGACGGGGCGGAGACTGTGGTCCCCGTGGAACAGGTCCGCAAGGAGGACGTCTTTGTGGTCCGCCCCGGAGAGACCGTCCCGGTGGACGGCGTGGTGCTGGAGGGGATCAGTGCGGTGAACGAGTCCGCCCTCACCGGCGAGAGCATCCCGGTGGACAAGTCGGCGGGGGACTCCGTCTCGGCCGCCACCCTGAACCAGTCCGGTTTTCTCAAATGTAAGGCCACCCGCGTGGGCGAGGACACCACTCTCTCCCAGATCATCCGCATGGTCAGCGACGCCGCCGCCACCAAGGCCCCCATCGCCAAGGTGGCCGACAAGGTATCGGGGGTATTCGTCCCGGCGGTCATTACCGTCGCCGTCATTACCACCGCCGTGTGGCTGCTGCTGGGGCAGAGCACGGGCTTCGCCCTGGCCCGGGGCATCTCCGTACTGGTCATCAGCTGTCCCTGCGCTCTGGGCCTGGCCACGCCGGTGGCCATCATGGTGGGCAGCGGCATGGGCGCCAAAAACGGCATCCTGTTCAAGACCGCCGTCTCTCTGGAGGAGGCGGGCAAGGTACAGATCGTGGCCCTGGACAAGACGGGCACCATTACTCAGGGCGAGCCCAGGGTGACGGACATTCTTCCCGCGGACGGGAATGACGAGGCGGGGCTTCTCACCCTGGCCGCCAGCCTGGAGGGCCCCTCCGAGCACCCCCTGGCCAACGCCATTGTGGAGGAAGCCCGCCGGCGAGATCTGGCCCTCACCTCCGCAGGGAACTTCACCGCCGTCCACGGCCGGGGCGTCCGGGCCGTCATAGGAGAATATACCTTTATCGGCGGTAACCGGGCCATGCTGGCGGATGCGGGCATCAACCCCGGCGCGCTGGCCGGTAAGGCCGACGCTTTGGCCGAAGAGGGCAAGACCCCCATGTTCTTCGCCAACGAAACTTTGAAAATGCCCCTGGGCGTCATCGCCGTGGCCGACGTTATCAAAGATGACAGCCCTCAGGCCATCCGTGAGCTGCAGAACATGGGGGTCCGGGTGGTCATGCTCACCGGCGACAATGAGCGCACTGCCCGGGCCGTCGGCGCCCAGGCCGGCGTGGATGAGGTCATTGCCGGGGTCCTGCCCGACGGCAAGGAGAGCGTCATCCGCACCCTCAAGGCTAAGGGCAAGGTGGCCATGGTGGGCGACGGCATCAACGACGCCCCCGCCCTCACCCGGGCGGATATCGGCGTGGCCATCGGCGCCGGGGCCGACGTGGCCATTGACGCCGCCGACGTGGTGCTGATGAAGAGCCGCCTCAGCGACGTCCCCGCCGCCATTCGGCTCAGCCGGGCCACCCTGCGCAACATCCACCAGAACCTGTTCTGGGCTTTCCTCTACAACACCACCGGCATACCCCTGGCCGCCGGCGTGTTCATTCCCCTGGGACTCACCCTCAACCCCATGTTCGGCGCCGCCGCCATGAGCCTGTCCAGCTTCTGCGTGGTCACCAATGCCCTGCGGCTCAATCTCTTCCCCATGTATGATTCCAGCCGGGACAAAAAGTGCGCCCCCCTGGGAAAAGCCCCACAGTCCCAACCGCCCCGGCAGAAGACCCTTCACATCGAGGGCATGATGTGTTCCCACTGCGAGGGCCGGGTAAAGCAGGCCCTGGAGGCTCTGGAGGCCGTGGAGCTGGCTGAGGTCAGCCATGAGGCCGGCACCGCCGTGGTCACGCTGAAGGCCGATGTGCCTGACTCCGTGCTGAAAGAGGCCGTGGAGGCCGAGGACTACCCGGTCACCGGGATCGAATAGGCGCTCGCGGCCCCCACCACATCCGGCCCCATCTCCCGGTGAGCAGTTCTCCCCGCTCACCGGGAGATTCTTTTTCGAATGATTGACCTTATTATTTTTTATGATTCTGATTCTTTTCAAAATGTCAGTCTTGTGTATAATGATGCCATCCGATCAATTCACCGAATGGAGGAAACGGTTATGGAAAACAATCGCTATGAACTCAACAAAGAGTTGGCCCAGATGCTCAAGGGCGGCGTGATCATGGACGTCACCACACCGGAGCAGGCCCGGATTGCGGAGGAGGCGGGCGCCTGCGCCGTCATGGCTCTGGAGCGCATTCCGGCGGATATCCGTGCCGCAGGCGGCGTATCCAGAATGAGCGATCCCAAAATGATCCGCGGAATCCAGGAGGCGGTGTCCATCCCGGTCATGGCCAAATGCCGCATCGGCCACTTTGTGGAGGCCCAGATTCTGGAGGCCATCGAGATCGACTACATCGACGAGAGCGAGGTGCTCTCCCCCGCCGACGATGTCTATCACATCGACAAGACCAAATTCAAGGTCCCCTTTGTCTGCGGTGCCCGGGACCTGGGGGAGGCGCTGCGCCGCATTGCCGAGGGGGCATCCATGATCCGCACCAAGGGCGAGCCCGGCACCGGCGACGTGGTCCAGGCGGTGCGCCACATGCGCGCCATGAACTCGGAGATCCGCCGGGTGCAGGGCCTGCGGGAGGATGAGCTCTTCGAGGCCGCCAAGCAGCTCCAGGTCCCTCTGGATCTGCTGCGCTATGTCCACGAGAACGGCCGCCTGCCGGTGGTCAACTTCGCGGCCGGCGGCGTGGCCACCCCCGCCGACGCCGCCCTGATGATGCAGCTGGGCGCCGAGGGCGTATTTGTGGGCTCCGGCATCTTCAAGTCCGGCGACCCGGCCAGGCGGGCCGCCGCCATCGTCCAGGCTGTGACCAACTACACCGACGCCAAGCGGATTGCGGAACTGTCCACCGACCTGGGCGAGGCCATGGTGGGCATCAACGAGAGCGAGACCGCCCTGCTGATGGCCGAGCGGGGGAAGTGATATGAGGATCGGAATCCTGGCACTCCAGGGTGCCTTCGCGGAGCATGGGGCCATGCTGGACCGCCTGGGCGCGGAGCATTTTGAGATCCGCCAGCCCAGAGATCTGGACCGGCCCTTCGACGGACTGATCCTCCCCGGCGGCGAGAGCACCGTTATGGGCAAGCTGCTCCGCGATCTGGAGCTGTTTGAACCTCTGCGGGAGCGCATCGAAGGTGACCTTCCGGTGTTCGGTACCTGTGCGGGGCTTATCCTGCTGGCAAAGAATGTGGAGGGAGGCCTCCCCTGCTTCGCCACCATGGATATCTCCGTCAAGCGCAACGCCTACGGCCGGCAGCTGGGCAGCTTTCACACCGTGGCTGAGTGCGCCGGAGTCGGCCGTATCCCCATGACCTTCATCCGCGCCCCCTACATCGAGTCTGTATCCGACGGTGCGGAGATTCTGGCAGCAGTCGACGGCCGCATTGTAGCCGCCCGGCAGGGCCGCCAGCTGGTCACCGCCTTTCACCCGGAACTTGATGACGATCTGTCGGTACACCGCTGTTTTCTGGAGATGGCGGGGATCTGAACAGAGGTACCGCCCGCGGAACAAAACACCATAAAATCTCGCTGTAAGCTATCGGATGTTTGAATCTGCAAAGCTCTTTCCCGGGAAGGTACACGACATATGAAATCTTGTTTACTGTTTACCCGTTGGCCCGTTTGAACTCCTTTGGCCATAAGTCAAAGCCCTATAATAATGTCTACTGAATAAACCGCTTTGCGGTTTATTCGCGCGGCGGCGGCCGCGCAATTCCATAAAAATGGCTCAAAGGAGCCGTTTTTATGGAATTCAGCCATTGTTACA